>NZ_JBQHVP010000071.1:0-330 GCF_052064435.1 Blautia sp. HCP3S3_B11 | reverse complement strand
TATCGGAAGGTGCGGCTGGATCACCTCCTTTCTAAGGAATGTTGGAAAAGTAGGTTGTAAATACAGCTGAATCAATCCAGCTAAAACGGAATTGGATACAGTAGGTTGTGAAAACAGCTGAATCAATCCAGCTAAAACGGAATTGGATACAGTAGGTTGTGAAAACAGCTGAATCAATCCAACTAAAACGGAAGAAGTAGAGAAGATGTGTTTTACTGTTTAGCTATCAAGCTGAAACATTTCTGGTGCCGATGCGGTTGGGGGACACACCCGTTCCCATCCCGAACACGACGGTTAAGACCCAATCGGCCGATGGTACTGCACTGGAGA
>NZ_JBQHVP010000070.1:0-343 GCF_052064435.1 Blautia sp. HCP3S3_B11 | reverse complement strand
TTGCTTCCTTCGCACTCATCTTTTCCGATGTAACGATACAAAAATATCCTGCCAGATCCAGTTCTCTTTCTACCACACTGCACCGTTCTTCTGGTAGTATAAAAGCCTGGCTCTTTTCATCATAATGAAGGTTAAAATACTTCTCAAATCCAGGACCGAATTCCTTTACCTTATTCTGGTACTTTTTCAGATACTGCGTCATCTGGTTGATCCGATTTTCAATCTCTATCCGTTCTGCGCTTTCTTTGGAAGTACTATGATACAGATGAAAATAACGCTCTTTTTTATCACTTGCATACAGTTTGTGCCGTATTGTCTTTCCGTAAACTCCATATTCATAGAT
>NZ_JBQHVP010000069.1:0-389 GCF_052064435.1 Blautia sp. HCP3S3_B11 | reverse complement strand
GAGATACTCTCATATCTCTTAACGTTTTGTATCAAGGATATTTGATTAACTTTTAATCAAATTTCATGTATGCAGTTTTCAAGGTACATATTGACTGATGCTTTATCAGTCATTAGAAATCTTAAACTCTTTTAAAATCTCTAATCACTGGTAAAACCAGCATATCTTAACAGCTCTTCCCGGCTGATACGGGTTAGCACCGGACTTTACGATTCGTATCTGGCTCCATCCTGTTTCCAACAGGACTCACTTTCCAATGCCTGTTTTATCTTCATCAGGCTTCCAGCCTGTTGTTTTCTTTTTGATCTGGCGCCCACCTGCTCTCCCACACCGTCTCCAGTGCAGTACCATCGGCCGATTGGGTCTTAACCGTCGTGTTCGGGATGGGA
>NZ_JBQHVP010000068.1:0-405 GCF_052064435.1 Blautia sp. HCP3S3_B11 | reverse complement strand
CCGTCTGATCCAGGGCTACACTTGCATTCTTCTGGATGAGGTTCGCAAGGTTCTCTGCGATAATTCTCAGTTCCTGTTTCAGCCGTTCCTGTTTTAATCCGCAGACTAACGACTCTAAAATCCACTATAGCATTTCCATTGGAACGTTTTTTCGTTCTAAAAGTATTTATCTGCTATCTTTCAGCCTATACAGAAGCTATAAACCAACTTCTCGTTCTATAGAACTAATTAATTGCCATAAAAAAAAAGGCTCTGCACTATGGCGAGAAACCATAATACAGAGCCCTGATAATGTTTACATCATATTTGCATAGTCGAGGTTATCGTAAATATAGAGTTATCGTAAAAGAACTGTATGGACAGTCTATGGAAAGACTTTTTTCTGACAAACTTTTACGATAACTC
>NZ_JBQHVP010000067.1:0-457 GCF_052064435.1 Blautia sp. HCP3S3_B11 | reverse complement strand
GGGCTTGTACCCCTCCTGATACAAGCAAGTCCCCACCCACTGCTTATTGCTCTTCGCAATTGAAGCAGGGGACTTACTTGATTCGGTTAAAAAAGTTCCCCAATCTTCCGATCATCTGTCCGGTGATCAGACCGAATCCGCCTGTGTCAAATAACAGGAACGGTGATAATCCTTTTATTTTTGCAAATATAAATACTACAACAATTGCCGTGATCACACCGCCGTATATGGCAAGACCGCCCTCACGGATGTTAATGATGCTCTTAATATCGTCTTTATACATATCCCAGGAGAAAATCACATAATATGCCCTTGCTCCGATAATTGAAAAGATAACTCCATATATTGCCAGATCATTATAATCTTCGTAAGCGTATTATTTTCGGGCGTTTCTTATGATTGCCCCCAATGGACATTTTTAATGTAGTAACCAACTTTTTACTACAACAAGAAATGC
>NZ_JBQHVP010000066.1:0-489 GCF_052064435.1 Blautia sp. HCP3S3_B11 | reverse complement strand
ATCGCGTGATATGGGGCTGTTTTTAGATCTGGCTGTTTATTCGATCATAGCAGAAAACAATGCAGCGCAGTACTATCCGGATTATACATACAACCATCCACTTTTTACGGAAAAGATGAAACAATACAGCGATTCAACCGTATCAGATTTCCTGAATTCAGTAACAGATGATCAGAGTACAGGATTTCTGAATACATGGAATGAGTCACGGAATTACCGTGAAAAGATTTATATTTCTTATGATTCAACGAATAAAAACTGTCAGGCCGGGGATATAAAAATGGTTGAATTTGGGCATCCGAAAGTAGATATGGGAGAGCCGGTATTTAATTATGCAGTTGCGTATGATACTCATAATCAGGAACCATTATTTTTTGAAAAATATCCAGGAAGTCTGAATGATATCTCCCAGCTTCAGTTCATGCTGGATAAAGCATCCGGATATGGTTATAAGAAGATCGGATTCATTCTGGACAGGGGATATTTCAG
>NZ_JBQHVP010000065.1:0-529 GCF_052064435.1 Blautia sp. HCP3S3_B11 | reverse complement strand
TTATCGTAAATATAGAGTTATCGTAAAACCAAAGGCCAATGGTAGTTTTCAGCAGAGAATAACCGTCAAAATTTACGATAACTCTTTTTTTCTCTTATAATCACCACGATAATGGAATCAGCGGGCATTGCCCGACTATCATTATCGAGGTGATTTTTAATGAGAACAAAGACAATTGACGAACTGGTCGAAAATGCTTTGGCACTCTGCCGTGAACAGGGATTTACCGAAGCATCCACCTATTCCAAGCACAAAGTGTTTAAAGCCATTATTCGTAAACATAATGAAAATGGCTGTGACACCTACAATGCTGATCTGCTTGCAGAATACACGCTTGCGCAGAAGGACAGCTATGAACATGGAGGACTGAAGCGTGACAGCTACAACTTCAAAGTCAAGACCGCTTTGCAGTTGAAGGAGCTTGCAGAGACAGGAACTATTGACTATGGATGCGTCAACCGTAGTACAGGCATGACGGATTACTATTCCGGCATAATTGACCGGATGCTTTCTTTCCCTGAGTGGGATG
>NZ_JBQHVP010000064.1:0-541 GCF_052064435.1 Blautia sp. HCP3S3_B11 | reverse complement strand
AGAATCAATCATATGTGAATTGTCAAAGTTCTCCGGCTGCTGAAAAGTAGCCGGGTATTTTTCTATCAACGGCTGAAAATTAAGCGCTTACGATATCATTACAATCGTGCCTGCCAACAGCTGAGAGACCGGAAGTCCAACTTTTGGCAGCAACAGCTGATCGGTTCTAAGTCCTTCGATCCAGAATCTGCCAAGACCATACCCCAAGAGATAGATCAGGAAGACTTCCCCATCGAATTTCTTATGCTTGCGGTACAACAGCATGATGATCAGCACCATCAGACACCACAGGGATTCGTACAGGTAGGTCGGATGAACCTGAATATACATGACTCCTTTGACTGTCTCGGCATGATTCCACATCTTTGTTGTGATATCCGAACTTCTTACTGCATCCACCGGAAGTCTCATGGCAAATAAGCCATTTGTATATTCGCCGAATGCTTCTCGAGTCAATCGGATATTCGCAATCCGCTTTCGCTACTTGCTCATAACCGAATAACTGCTCCGCAGTTTATCAGAAGGGGCTTGTACCCCTCCT
>NZ_JBQHVP010000063.1:0-544 GCF_052064435.1 Blautia sp. HCP3S3_B11 | reverse complement strand
TTAAAAGTAAGCAGGAGCCTGAAAGAAAATTGTGTCAAGATTTATAGCGCAAGGGAAAAACTGGAAAAAGAACTGGGGAGAGAACCGGTAATGGAGGAAATAGCCCAAAGTGCACAGCTTTCTGTAGATGAAGTGGTGATGTCACTGGAATCGGGGGCAGAAGTTGAGTCTTTACATAAGATTATCTATCAGGGTGATGGAAATGATATTTCGCTTATGGACAGGCTTCAGGAAAAAGAAAATGGACAGGATGCCGCGTTGAATCGTATTTTTCTGGATGAAATATTAAAGAAGCTGGATGCAAGGGAACGTCAGCTGATATATATGAGATATTTTAAAGATATGACGCAGACAGAAATTGCTGCCGAGATGGGAATCTCACAGGTGCAGGTGTCCAGAATGGAGAAAAGAATTTTAAAACAATTAAAAGACCAGACATAGTATATATCAGGTGGTGAATAGAAAAAGAGTATGCATATAACAAGTGATATTTCCCGATAAGCAGGTAAATATCACTTGTTTTGCATACTCTTTTTGTGTTTGC
>NZ_JBQHVP010000062.1:0-584 GCF_052064435.1 Blautia sp. HCP3S3_B11 | reverse complement strand
CAGCCTGTCCGAAAACCTTATTTTTAGGCATAAATTTAGCCCCTTTCCTTCATCTGTGACATTGAAAACTGAATAAAATACACAGGATGAAGAAAGAGGCTTATGCCTGTTCCATCAATTCCATCATTTTTTGAAATCCAAGGAGATTCTTCGCCCGTTCCAGGTTATAACCCAGACAAAAGAGCGCAAACTCTCCAGCCACTTTCCGTATTCCCCTTAAAAGAAAATAAGTGGCTCCCATTGCTCGTTTTATTGTTCCAAACGGATGCTCCGACAGGCACATCCTCCGGCTCATCTTTTCTTTATCCGGTTTCAGGAAAAACTTCACAACCTTTCTTTTTTCATAATGCCATTTTTCACCCGTTTTCGTTTCCTCCGGCTTCTTTCCTTCGGCTTCCAGCCAGCCCTTACATGGTTTTACCAGCTGATCTTTGGTAAAGTCGATCTCTTTCCATTCGCCTTTTCCCTTGTAACACTTATTGCGGTTCGGGCAATGTTTACACGCATTTTTATTGGCATAGCGGATATTCCCGTTTTTCTTTATGCTCTTCTGTCTCAGGATTTCCCCAGCCGGACAGTATACC
>NZ_JBQHVP010000061.1:0-633 GCF_052064435.1 Blautia sp. HCP3S3_B11 | reverse complement strand
GTGACAAGACTTGTTCCAAGAGCACGGCGGAGATCGTGAAAGCCACACCTCGGAAGGCCAAGCGCAAACCTGTATTTATTGAAAACATTATAGATGGCACTGGTGGTGAGTTTTGGATGTGGTGCGTATGTGCGCAGGAAAATATATTCGGAGCTACTGTCAGGTCTTCCATCTAAAATATAGTTTTTTACCGCTTCGCCTACGTCTTTGGTAAGCGGTAAAGCTAACGCCTTCCCTGTCTTGGTCTGTGAGATGCGGATTTCCCCATTGATCCAGTCGATATTTTCAAACTTCAGTTCCCGGATATCCACACTCCGCAATCCTGTGACTACGCCGGTCAATATCATGGCGTAGTCACGCTTTCCCTGCGGGGTAGACTGGTCGATGGATCCAAGTATTGCTGCAATCTCTTCGTGCGGAATTGGCTTGCGGACCCTATGTTCTTTGGGGAGTGGAAGAGAGAATACAAAGGAATAATCCTGGTCAACCAGCCCTTCTTCCTTCAGAAAATAAAAAGTCTGCCTCAATCCTCTGTTTATGTGATGGATGGAGTTCAGACGAAGGCGTTTTGCCGATTCCGTCATATACTTTCGGATTACCGACTCATCGACTTCTGAGATGGATGCTATCTGG
>NZ_JBQHVP010000060.1:0-652 GCF_052064435.1 Blautia sp. HCP3S3_B11 | reverse complement strand
GACTGAGCAGGATCCAGAGTACCACGAGACACGTGGAACCTTGTGGGAAATCAGGGGGACCACCCCCTAAGGCTAAATACTACTTAGTGACCGATAGCGCATAGTACTGTGAAGGAAAGGTGAAAAGGACCCCGGGAGGGGAGTGAAAGAGAACCTGAAACCCTGTGTCTACAAGCTGTGGAAGCACTTTATATGTGCGACCGCGTACTTTTTGTAGAACGGTCCGGCGAGTTACGCTTACTGGCAAGGTTAAGCACTTCAGGTGCGGAGCCGTAGGGAAACCAAGTCTTAAGAGGGCCAGAGTCAGTAGGAGTAGACCCGAAACCGGGTGATCTATCCATGTCCAGGTTGAAGCTGCCGTAAGAGGTAGTGGAGGACCGAACCCACATCCGTTGAAAAGGGTGGGGATGAGGTGTGGATAGGGGAGAAATTCCAATCGAACCCGGAGATAGCTGGTTCTCCTCGAAATAGCTTTAGGGCTAGCCTCGATACAGATTTGCGGAGGTAGAGCACTGAATTTCCTAGGGGGCGTCAAAGCCTACCGAAGAATATCAAACTCCGAATGCCGTGTAATCGATTATCGGGAGTCAGACTGCACGAGATAAGTTGGGCGGTCAAAAGGGAAAGAGCCCAGACCTTCAGTTAAGGTCCC
>NZ_JBQHVP010000059.1:0-654 GCF_052064435.1 Blautia sp. HCP3S3_B11 | reverse complement strand
GGAGCTGCCGAAGGCGGGACCGATGACTGGGGTGAAGTCGTAACAAGGTAGCCGTATCGGAAGGTGCGGCTGGATCACCTCCTTTCTAAGGAAAAAGTAGAGTAAAAGAATGTGTTTTACTGTTGAGTTATCAAGGAAACTGAATAGAGACATTTCTGGTAGCGATGCGCTTAGGGGAAACACCCGTTCCCATCCCGAACACGACGGTTAAGACCTAAGCGGCCGATGGTACTGCACTGGAGACGGTGTGGGAGAGCAGGTGGCTGCCAGATCAAATGGGGATGTAGCTCAGTTGGGAGAGCACCTGCCTTGCAAGCAGGGGGTCGAGAGTTCGAATCTCTTCATCTCCACTGAAATCGAAAGATTTCAAGATGGGCTTATAGCTCAGCTGGTTAGAGCGCACGCCTGATAAGCGTGAGGTCGGTGGTTCGAGTCCACTTAAGCCCACTCGGGTGTAAGTAATCTTTCTGGAGGAAAGGTTCACTTAAGCCCATTGGCTTATGTGAATAAGCCTAGATAAAAATTGTACCTTGAAAACTGCATACATGAAATTTGATTAAAGTTTAATCAAATATCCTTGATACAAAACGTTAAGAGATATGAGAGTATCTCATAAAACGCAAGATAGGAAGACATCGATATATCTGTTATTAA
>NZ_JBQHVP010000058.1:0-791 GCF_052064435.1 Blautia sp. HCP3S3_B11 | reverse complement strand
AAACACAATTGCTACGTGAGCAGTTAGTGCATCATAAGATAAACTGTGACACTCTCCAATCAGGTTGAGCATGGACTTACAGGTTTTGAAGAAAACTTCAATCTGCCAGCGTTTTCCATAAATCCGAATGATTTCTTCTTCGCTAAGAGATGTATCAGTGCAGATGAAAGCAAGCCAATCCTTACGATTAGCCTTATTTCGAACACATACGATTTTGGCAGGGATTGGATTTTCTTTTCCTACGATGACATCAACAGAAAGAAGATATTTGGATCTGCCACGACGCTTTTTGTTCTTAGAATAGATTTCCTTGATGTTAAGCTGCTCGTCATTGTAGGTATACTTGATCCGACTGCTTTTCTTGATCATGGCAATCACATCCATTCCTTTGCGCTTGATTGCCGTAATCTGAGCAGGATTAGAGAACCAGGAGTCGAAAAGAACGTATTCCGCAGATAATCCGGCAGAAACGGCTGTATCAAGCAGTGTCAGCATTGCTTCAGGGGCCTTGGTCTGGGCAAGTTTGCGACGTTTTCCGGCGAGAGTTCTCTTATCAAATGCTTTTACCGGGCCGATGATGTTTGATTCCTTTGACGAAGCAAGAAGACAGCTATTAACAGGAATAAGCGTATTTCCATCGCTCCAGCTAAGTGTCAGCATACGGTATCCCTTTTTGTAATTCATCCCAGTATGGTCAAAGACTTTAGAACCCAATTCAGTTTTTTTACAACTGGTACGATTGAAAAGACTGTCATCAATGATGAATACATTCTTACGAGAGGCATCGGTAA
>NZ_JBQHVP010000057.1:0-799 GCF_052064435.1 Blautia sp. HCP3S3_B11 | reverse complement strand
TCCAGATGTTTTACGACGTCATCGCGCAGGGGGATGACACGGGCTTTGTTTCCTTTTCCATGAAGAATAACGCGCGGTGAATCTCCGATCTGGATGTCCTTAATCCTGACATCAACAAGTTCCTGGACGCGGGCGGCAGTTTTATACAGGAACAGCATTAAGAAAGCATCCCGCTTCCCCATATCTGTGGATGTATCAGGCTGCTGCAGGATCGCTGATACCGCTTTCTCACTCATATGCTCGACCAGCTTCTCTTCAACCCTTGCTTTTCTGACCTTTTGTATTTCTTCGAAATGTGATACAACGGTTATGTCCTCCTGGGCTGCGTATCTGTAAAAGGAATTGATGGCATGGAGCCTCTGGTTACGGGTTGACGGGCTGCACTTCCGTTCATTCTCCAGGTAATCCAGGAACCCTGATACCGTCTGGCGGTCGATCATGTCAAAGGTTATCTCATCCAGCCGGATATTCTTTTCTGTTTTTACGTAGTCCAAGAGCATTTCAAGAGATTTCCGGTAGGAACGTATTGTATTCTCGCTGCATTTTTGTTCGTTTGGCAGGAAAATAATGAGAAAGTCATGTATCAGCCTGTAAAAAGGGTTCAATCCAGCCATAGATCCGCCTCCAATCCCACCCTGTCTATCTTTTCCCAATCAATCCCCGGAGACTTCATGAGCCGGTCGGGAAGCAGGTGTATGTAGTAAACGGTATCGGAGAAGCTCTGGTGTCCCATGTATGCCCGCAGATACGGCAGCATCACATAGAGGTTTTTTCCTCCGTCAATCCATCCCTGGAGTAC
>NZ_JBQHVP010000056.1:0-943 GCF_052064435.1 Blautia sp. HCP3S3_B11 | reverse complement strand
TCTTACCACCGTAAACTTTCTGAACGATCTGGTTCAGTTTGTCTTCAATAGAACCTTCCAGTTCATATGCATAAGTAAAGTCGTTTGGCTCTTCAACAAGACGAAGAACTTCTTCAGCAAGTTTGATTCCGCCTTCGCCGCCCTTTGCCCATACTTCAGAGAGAGCAACGTTAACACCGAGTTCTTTGCATTTTGCTTCTACGAAGTCAAGCTCTGCTTTTGTATCTGTTGGGAATGCGTTGATAGCAACAACACATGGAAGTTTGTATACGTTCTTGATATTGGAAACATGTTTCAGAAGGTTCGGGATACCTTTCTCAAGTGCTTCCAGGTTTTCATTGTTAAGGTCTGCTTTTGCAACACCGCCGTTGTATTTCAGGGCACGTACAGTAGCTACGATTACAACTGCGCTTGGTTTTAAGCCTGCCATACGACATTTGATATCGAGGAATTTCTCTGCGCCAAGGTCAGCACCGAAACCAGCTTCTGTGATTGCATAATCAGCAAGTTTCATAGCCATCTTTGTAGCTGTTACGGAGTTACATCCGTGAGCGATGTTAGCGAATGGTCCGCCATGTACGATTGCAGGAACGTGTTCCAGAGTCTGTACAAGGTTTGGTTTCAGAGCGTCTTTTAACAGAGCTGTCATAGCACCTTCTGCATGGAGGTCGCCGGCTGTTACCGGTTTCTGCTCGGAAACTTTACCATATGTATAACCGATGATGATCTTGGATAATCTTTCTTTCAGGTCTTTGATGTCACTTGCGAGGCAAAGAACTGCCATAATCTCAGATGCAACTGTGATGTCGTATCCGTCTTCACGAGGCATACCGTTTGTTCTTCCGCCAAGGCCGTCTACTACGTTACGAAGCTGACGGTCGTTCATATCCACACATCTTCTCCATGTGATCTTACGTGGGTCAATGTTTAATGCGTTGCCCTG
>NZ_JBQHVP010000055.1:0-974 GCF_052064435.1 Blautia sp. HCP3S3_B11 | reverse complement strand
TTGAATTTGAGGAGGTGATAAGATGACAGCATATATGAGATTAAGATAATACCGCGAGTTGTGTTGCGGTACATCCGTATTACATAACTCGCTTTCGGGCAAGAATGTAATAATGGAGGATGTCATGAATAAAATTATTAGATTTAATGACAGCGAAAAGCTTTTTCGTTGTCCAATATGTAAACGAAAGTTAAAGATGGTAGGCAATAGTTTGCTGTGTAGTAATAAGCATTGTTTCGATATTTCTAAATTAGGATATGTGAATTTTGCATTAAATCAAAAGCAATCTAAGCATTATAGCAGAACTTCTTTTGAAAGCAGAATGGATATTTTAGAAAAGGGATACTATTCACATATTCTTACGGAGATAACACATATATTGAGCAAGCTTGAAAACATAACAACTATTCTTGATGTCGGATGTGGTGAAGGATATTATTCTAGAAAAATCAAAGAACTATTTCAAGCAGATATAGTTGCTTTTGATATTTCAAAAGATGCCATTTCCCTTGCTTCAAAAAGAGACGGTAGTAAGTCTATAAAGTGGTTTGTGGGTGATTTGGAAAATATGCCAATTAGAGACCACTCAGTAGACTGTATACTGGACATATTTACACCAGCTAATTATTTGGAGTTCAATAGAGTTCTGACGGATAGCGGCTATATTGTAAAGGTTATTCCTGGGAATAAACATCTGATGGAGTTCAGAAACATTGCAAAAGAACATTTGAAAAATCAAGAGTATTCCAATGAGAATGTGATTAACTTATTCAAGAAGCAGTATTCTGTTATTTACCAAAAAAGAGTTTCAGAATCATATGAAATGCCGTTAGAGGATATTAAAATTTTTGCAGACATGACCCCACTGCTCTTCCATGTAGATAAAACTGAGATTGATTTCAAAAAGCTAAAAACTTTGACGATTGATGCAGAGATATTTGTGGGAAGTCTATAACGCTTGAAACTTTCAGTTT
>NZ_JBQHVP010000054.1:0-1020 GCF_052064435.1 Blautia sp. HCP3S3_B11 | reverse complement strand
CGTAAGCGTATTATTTTCGGGCGTTTCTTATGATTGCCCCCAATGGACATTTTTAATGTAGTAACCAACTTTTTACTACAACAAGAAATGCCCCAGTTGTTTAAAAGCAACTGAAGCACCTTGACAATTCACATACGATTGAGCTATTGCTGTTTGTTTTGTTCTTCGATTCGTTTCTGAATCTCAGCTTTTACTCCGTCATTCCATGGAGCAAGCTGTTCAAGTTCATCATCTGACATGTTCTCGTTTGGCTGCTTCTCAAACAGGAATGTAAGATAGTGATACGGATTTACACCGTTGGCCTTTGCCATCTCTACCATCGTGTAAGCCATGGCACTTGTTTCTGCTCCTGCAGGAGTATTGCAGAACATCCAGCCTTTGCGGCCGACTACGAATGGACGGATAGAATTTTCGCTCAGATTATTAGAAAAACTGCAGCGTCCATCTTCCAGATAAGTTGCAAGATGTTCCCTTCTGTTCCGGATATAAGTCACTGCTTTATCAAGCCTCGAGTTACGGACAGGTTCCTGCTTATCAAGCCACGACAAAAAGCCTTCAATGATCGGGCGTTCCTGGGAATCCCTTGCTTCCTTGATGGCATCAAACGTTTTATATTTCTTACGGATCTTGTCTTCCTTATCGAAGAGCTGGTTTATATACATGACTCCCTGGACTGACGGCTGTGAATAATCAAGCTGTTTTCCCTTGGGGATGGCATCGATCAGGTACCTCCTTACATGCGCCCAGCATGCCAGACGTTTTGCAGTCTTTACCTTATTGTAACCACTGTATCCGTCACACATCAAGTAACCATGAAATCCGTCCAGAAAATCAACAGCAGTATCGCCGGCCCTTGTTTCCGAATACTTATACAGGATGATCGGATATTCCCCGTCCTCCCCGCTTCGGAACAGCCACATGTAGGACTTGGTCTGTGCACGGCGTCCAGGCTCATGCAGTATCTGGACAGGTGTCTCATCAGCCATTGCAAATCCCCTTTCCAGGAGCTTCCGGTGAAAG
>NZ_JBQHVP010000053.1:0-1096 GCF_052064435.1 Blautia sp. HCP3S3_B11 | reverse complement strand
TATCGGAGAAGCTCTGGTGTCCCATGTATGCCCGCAGATACGGCAGCATCACATAGAGGTTTTTTCCTCCGTCAATCCATCCCTGGAGTACTGCGGATGCGAATCGGTGGCGCAGATCATAAGCGCGGATCCTCGGAAGTTCTTTGGGGTCAATGCCCGGATGTGCATCCTGCCAGCATTGCTTTACTGCTTGATCAAGATGGTGCAGCTTCAGCTGGGTACCATCCTGGTTGCAGAAAAAGAATTCGGACTTTCCGACCGCAATCTTGCGCTTCATGTCAAACTGCTTTAACAGATCCTTAACGTCCTCTGATGCCGCTATGATCCTGTCCTTATGACGCTTAGTATTTCTGATGAAGACCTCCCCGGTCTTCAAATCAACATCATCGACTTTAAGCCTCAGGGCTTCGCCGGGCCTGAGGCCGCAAGCATAGATAAAACGCAGGAGAAAAGGTATTGTCTCGTCTAAAAAAGGGGTTAAACGATGCATGGACAAACGGTCTGCCGCAAAAAACAATGCCCGGAGCTCATCGTCTGTCATTATGTAAGGCACATACTGCGGAACTTTCGGGACAAAGTTCATCGGCAGGATGTACGAAGAAGGGCCGAGATATCTCGCAAACATACGGATGGTAGTGGCCTTGTTTTCCAAAGCACGGTGCCCTCTGGCTATCTCACTGGAGAACCAGCTCCGGACAGTTTCTTTTGTAAGGGAATTTTCCCCCGGGAAATGTTCTGCACAGTATTGGTCAAAGGAAAGTAAATACTTCCTTTCCCCTCCGCCGCCATAATGCATACCATCCCGGTATTCAAGATAGGATTCTATGGATTGGGCGAAACCACTTTTAAATTCCATCCCCATCACCTTCTTCCTTAGGCATGAATCCTTCCAGTCCCAGCCCGACACCGAGCAGATGTTCGACGTCCAAGTTGATGTACTGTTTAGTTGATTCGAGATTCCTGTGCCCCAATACTTGCGCAACCGTCGTTACAGATGTTCCTGTTGTGACAAGACTTGTTCCAAGAGCACGGCGGAGATCGTGAAAGCCACACCTCGGAAGGCCAAGCGCAAACCTGTATTTATTGAAAACATTAT
>NZ_JBQHVP010000051.1:0-1195 GCF_052064435.1 Blautia sp. HCP3S3_B11 | reverse complement strand
TATACTGATATGAGGAAGTCAATAGATGGGTTATATGCCATCATCCAGGATAAGTTTCCGGAAACAGAAAGTTCCAATGCGCTCTACCTTTTCTGTGGAAGAAGATGTGACCGTATCAAAGCTCTTTTAAAGGAACCTGATGGAATGGTCATGATCTACAAAAAGCTTACTGCAGTCCAGGGAAGATATCGCTGGCCAAGAGACAAGTCTGAGGTACGCAATCTCTCTTGGAGGGAGTTTGACTGGCTTATGTCCGGTATTGACATCGAACAGCCAAAAGCGATCAAAACATCCTGAATAGTGCACAGTGAAACCATCATTTTTCCTGTATTTTCATCACTTTTTTATCTCTCTTTTTCTGTAAAAAATGCCGTTTTTCTGGTATAATAGACAGCAGAAAAGAGGTGAAAAACAGTGGCACAGAATGCAAAAGATATCCAGCTGAGGGATCTGAAAGATCTGACAAATGAACTTCGCGAAACAAACAGGCTCCTGAAAAAAATGCTTGAAGAATCTCAAAAACGTGAAGAAGAGCTCAAACAGGAACGTGATAACCTGAAAGGGCAGATTGATTACCTTACGAAAAAACTCTTCGGATCCTCCAGTGAAAAAGGCATCGGCCAGATCCCGGGGCAGATGGGTCTTTTTAATGAGGTGGAAGCTTCTGCTGACCCATCCCTGGAAGAGGAAAATGCAAAGGATGCCACTGAAGAAAACAAGGAAGATGTATCCAAAAAGGGCCCCAGAAAAAAGCGTTCAACTGACAAGGAACGTTATAAAGGAGTCCCTGTAGAGAAAAGATATCTGGAACCATCAGAGGGAACGCCGGTCTGTGAGGAATGTGGAAGCCTTATGGAGAAGATCGGCGAGGAGTTTGTGCGCCGTGAACTCAGGATCACTCCTGCACGTGCAAAAGTGATCGAATACTACAGCGTGAACTATGCCTGCAAGCAGTGTATGGATGACGCTGTTTCACCGACTATCGTAAAAGGCAAGGATGGAAAGGCCCATATGATGTACGGTATGGCATCTGCTTCTACAGTTGCCTGGATCATCTGCCAGAAATACTGTAATGGAATGCCGCTTTACAGGATCGAGCAGGATCTTGGAAACCTTGGGGTAAAGATCGGCCGTGCCACACTGTCAAACTGGGTGATCAAAAATGGGACTGCATTTTTCACCCCTATGTATGAGT
>NZ_JBQHVP010000050.1:0-1261 GCF_052064435.1 Blautia sp. HCP3S3_B11 | reverse complement strand
ACAATGGCGTAAACAAAGGGAAGCGAGATTGTGAGATGGAGCAAATCCCAAAAATAACGTCCCAGTTCGGACTGTAGTCTGCAACCCGACTACACGAAGCTGGAATCGCTAGTAATCGCGGATCAGAATGCCGCGGTGAATACGTTCCCGGGTCTTGTACACACCGCCCGTCACACCATGGGAGTCAGTAACGCCCGAAGTCAGTGACCTAACTGCAAAGAAGGAGCTGCCGAAGGCGGGACCGATGACTGGGGTGAAGTCGTAACAAGGTAGCCGTATCGGAAGGTGCGGCTGGATCACCTCCTTTCTAAGGTAAGATAAGTAGAGAAATGAATGTGTTTTACTGTTGAGTTATCAAGGAGATAAAATTTAATCCTTCTGGTGCCGATGCGGTTGGGGGACACACCCGTTCCCATCCCGAACACGACGGTTAAGACCCAATCGGCCGATGGTACTGCACTGGAGACGGTGTGGGAGAGCAGGTGGGCGCCAGATCAAAAAAAAAACTGAATTTACCAGTGATGAGAGATTTTAAATAAAGCTGAAAAAGTATTTGAGATTTCTGATGACTGATAAAACATCAGTCGATATGTACCTTGAAAACTGCATACATGAAATTTGATTAAAAGTTAATCAAATATCCTTGATACAAAACGTTAAGAGATATGAGAGTATCTCATAAAACGCAAGATAGGAAGACATCGATATATCTGTTATTAACAGAGTTATCAAACAATGAGAATCAAACGACCGCATCACCTACGCTAGGGTGATGAAGCGAAAGGTCAAGCAATAAGGGCACAGGGCGGATGCCTTGGCACTAAGAGCCGATGAAAGACGTGATAAGCTGCGATAAGCTTCGGGGAGGAGCAAATATCCATTGATCCGGAGATCTCTGAATGGGGAAACCCGCATGAGTAAACCTCATGCATCCTACAGCCAATACATAACTGTAGGAAGGGAACCCGGGGAACTGAAACATCTAAGTACCCGGAGGAAAAGAAAGAAAACTCGATTCCGTAAGTAGCGGCGAGCGAACGCGGAGGAGCCTAAACCGGAATGCGTGCATTCCGGGGTTACGGACTGCATTTAGGATTCAGTGAAGTTAACAGAACGGTTTTGGGAAAGCCGGCCACAGAGGGTGAAAGCCCCGTACGTGAAAGCAGAGCTGACTGAGCAGGATCCAGAGTACCACGAGACACGTGGAACCTTGTGGGAAATCAGGGGGACCACCCCCTAAGGCTAAATACTACTTAGTGAC
>NZ_JBQHVP010000049.1:0-1412 GCF_052064435.1 Blautia sp. HCP3S3_B11 | reverse complement strand
ACAGTATACCAGGTTTCTCTCAGGATCTCTGACAAAATAACCTTCTTTTGCTTTTTCCTGCATTTCCTCAGGACTTCCATAGACACTGCTGTTTTCCCGTTTTTCATCCACCACTTTACGACGGACTGTTTCTACCTTCATATCCTGTATCACTTCTGCATAAACTTCCGGTATCTTACCTGCATGCAGTGCTTTCTTCAGTTCTTCTGGCTCTGTGCTGGCAGTATCCGTTTCTGCCTCTTCATAAGGGATTTCTATGTCATAACCGTCTTTTCCATCATCTGTTATGACATGTGGGATAATACCGTTCTCCAGACACTCCACCATATCTTCCACAGCTTCATAACCTTTATCTGCTACTACTTCTATGATCTTTTCCGGTTCAGAGCTCTTTATCCCCTGCATCGTACTTTCCAGCAATCCATGGTCGGTTACCTGATTGGTCATCTGAAAATCTCGGATCAGATGTGTTTCAGAATCTACCGCCGTCTGTGGGTTATATGCTACTGTAAACCCATTTTTATTTTTCATGAGTTTTGCATCCGCATCTGTGATCGAAAGCTGGGATACCCCGGTTTCTTCCATCAGCTTCTGATAACCTTCGTATCTGGCAAGTCTCTCCTGTGCTTCTTTTAACTTGGCTTCAAGACTTTCTCTTGTCAGTTCTCCTGAAATCACGTCTGTTTCTTCCTGCTTGTCCATTTCATTCAGGATCCTTAGATACTCATCTGTATGACCATTCAGCCATTTGATCCTGTCATCCAGTTTGTTTTTGGTGAAGTTGTTATCTTTTGCGTTATCCGCCTGGATCTTTGTTCCATCCACGGAAGAAAATCCCCATTCCACTGCACCGGAGATCCGGCGGTTGAATTCATAAAAAATCTCTTTCAGGCTGTCTATGTTGTTTTTCCTGAAATCTGCAATGGTGCGAAAATCCGGTTCTACACCGCCAATCATCCATTTCACTTCAAGATTTACTTTACAGCTTTCAGCCAGTTTCCGTGAAGAACGGATACCTTTCCTGCTTCCGTAAATATATATCTTATAAAGGCTCTTAGGATCGTAAGATGGACGGCCTTCTGCTGCCACAGGTTTTACACCGTATTTCCCTATATCAAGATGGTTCACAAACGCATCAATTATCCTTGCAATACTTTCTTTATCTACAAATGCGTCCCATGAACAGCACATCAGCTGGTCACGGTCAAAACCTGAAACATATGGCATCTCAATTCACCTCAGAACAATTTTTCTCTGGTTTCATTATACTATATCTGAAACATAGATGCACGATTTCTGTGTACTTTATTCAGTTTTCAATGTGCAATTTTAATTTATATTGAACGCTCACAAGAGCATATCAATCTTTTTCTCATCAGATTAGATTATCCGAGTTTTCGGACAGTCTCCCC
>NZ_JBQHVP010000048.1:0-1541 GCF_052064435.1 Blautia sp. HCP3S3_B11 | reverse complement strand
ACCAAAGGATTGTATTTATGCCTTTTTTATTGGCTGAAATATTGGATTTTCAAGGTTCAGCACACCTTATTGGTGTGGGAAGTTTGAGTAATTAATCAAAAACAACCTTAGTTAACAGTTGTAATTGCTTTTAATAGTTTGCGTCACGCCATTACAGCAACTTATTCAAACAAGAAAGCAGACGTGTCGTTTTCACGGGTTTCACAAGAAAATCATCCATGCCCACAGCAAACGCTCTGTCACGGTTTTCAGAAACTGCATTTGCGGTAAAAGCAATGATTGGTGTGTTTGCCCGAATTCGATTTGGAAGTTTCCGTATTTTTAGTGTTGCCTCGTAACCATCCATCTCCGGCATTTCAATATCCATCAATATGAATTGATAATACCCCGGCTCATGCTCTTTCACCGCCGCAACTGCTTTACTTCCGTTATCAGCTTCTTCAAAAAGCAGCCCGTAATCTAAAAGCACTTCCTCAAGAATCTCACGGTTCAGTTCATTGTCATCAACAAGCAGAACCCGTTTTCCCTGCAATTGCTCCATTTGCGCAGGCTCGATCTCATCAGCTTCGTCATGGAATGACTCCCCAAGCGCAAAGGAAATGGTTCTTTCCATATTGCCATGGACAACGCTGAGTTTATCCAAATACAAATTCATCTGGGAACTATGTCTCTGGCAGAGCTCTGCATAACCAACTGCACTATTCAGTTCTGTTCGTAATTCCCTTATCAGTTTTTTTCGCAGCTCATTAAGCTTGCTGGCGGCTTCCAGTTTCTTTTCCAGAACGCCCATTCTTTCAACAATCTGCTTATGGTTTTCCTGGGAACTAAAGCGATGTCCATCCGGGAATTGAAATTGCAGTTCAACCGAGACACCTAAAATGCTGAGACATTTCTGAAGTTCTTCAAAAGTCATACTCTCTCTGGAAAGCTTTCTATATAAAGAAGAAGGGTACAGCCCCATACGTTTTGCCAATTCCGCTTTTGCAATTCCTAATTGAGAGCAAATACTGTTAATAATTTCTGATGTCTTCATACCAATAATCCTACTCAACTCATTATATAATGACATTTTAGCCATCATAACATATATGTTATACAAAATCAATAGCAAAAAATCAAGCTATGAACAGAAAATCAAGCCATGAACAATAATTAGTTCTTAAGAACGAGAAAAAGACATCCAGCTAAACTGCCAGATGCCCCTTTCGATTCGTGTTTCTACATATTAAATAGTAATCTCAATCCCACCCCGGAAGATTACCGTGCTGCTTTTCTCATCAATGCGGATGTGATCGACCAAACCGCCCCACAGTTCTTCCCGGAATTCTGTCTGCTTTCCCGTCAAATCTTCCAGCTTGTTGATGAAGTTCGTGAGAATTTCCCTCGTGTCATTCTTCTCCTGGATGAGTGACTCCAGTTCCTGAAATCGGCTATGCTTTTCACCATACAAGGTGCGGAGCTTCTTTTCGTTCTCTGCCTGCTCCGTCTGATCCAGGGCTACACTTGCATTCTTCTGGATGAGGTTCGCAAGGTTCTCTGCG
>NZ_JBQHVP010000047.1:0-1568 GCF_052064435.1 Blautia sp. HCP3S3_B11 | reverse complement strand
CACAATGTCATTAACTTTAGCAAAAAGCAGAAATCGTAAGCATTTATAAAACTACGATTCCTGCTTTTTGTTTTTTTGTATGGGCATACTTATCCTCTTTTCTTTCTACTCGTATTTTTTAGATCAGTATGCTCTTTTATGGGTATTCGAATATTTTCCTGCTAACCGCCCTTTTGTTCTGGTATAATGTCGATCAGGACGAACGGGAACAAGATTCTTACTGATATCTTCGTATATTTGCTGAAATAATATATTTTTCTTTTGGTCATCCGTTTCAAGAAGTATATAAATCAGATCATTTTTTAAGATTCCAATACTAACTGTCTGATTGATCATCATTTTATGTTTTCTGTTTGCTTCTTTCTGATCCAGTTCACGCTCTGTGTCTAATATGATATCTTCGGCTAAATTGCTCAGATATATAGTGCTGTATATATCTTGTAATAACAGAATGGGCTTTGTACCTGTAAAATTTTCTAACTGCAACCGACTCTTTAGCGTTTCATACGCAGTCTCTATTCCCCACCTCATATGATATAATTCTTTGATTTCTTCTGCATGAAATTCAGTTTGTGAAAGATTTGTAGCTAAAACTTCTAAACTTCCGTTTTCTAATAGGATTTTTACCATACGCAATGAAATTTCACCGAGTTCTTTCATACGTTCTCCATCCGGCGTTCCCTCGTAATGTCTGATCCTTGACTTATCAAGTTTTATTTTAACTATCTGGTCATTTTCTGCTAAACTGCTTTGCTCTTTTTTGTAATCACTGCTTTTTAAACGTACGACAAATTTAATATCCTTATCCATCATATGTATAAACGCTGGCGTAGAAGGATAGCCTCTGTCCATGATAATAATGTAGGGAATGTTGCCTATTGTTTCCGGTATTCGCTCCATCTGTTTTTCGGCCAGGCGCATTTCATCAAATTTCGCCTTATTACAGTCACTTTCCAGTATCATACGATTCATGACATCATAAATACAGCCTAATCCTATTTGAGCTTGGGGCTTTGTATTTTTTTGGCTTGCAGAACCATACAGTTTCAGTGTTTCAGCCGTGGTAGGAATATTAATATCTGAGCCGTCAGCGGCTAATATTAAATGATCTTTGTAAGTTGAAAAGGTGGAATCTGCATAAAAGTTGCGGTTATGATATTTATATAATTCTAAAAAAGCATCTGGATTAAGTTTCATACGCTGTTTCAGATATCCTGGCTTTGAAATAGACACACCAGGATGAGCAAGTTTCATATAATTTCTCAGTTCCAATGCCAACGTCAGCCCCTTTCTATTTATCATTGTGAAAAGAAGATCCTGAAGAGGCATTTTTCGAATTCTGGTAAAATGATTTTTATTACCTGATCGGCAAAATGCCTTAAATTCATCAGAACTCATTTTTTCTACATCCATGAATGTACGTTTCTGAGAATGTTTCATGTATAATCACATCCTTTTTTGAGCAGGTTCATGGCTTCTTTTTACAATATAAGCATATCAAAAAAAGCAGGAGATATCTAATCCTTTTAGGAATAAATATCTTCTGCTTTTAAGTTAATGACATTGTG
>NZ_JBQHVP010000046.1:0-1794 GCF_052064435.1 Blautia sp. HCP3S3_B11 | reverse complement strand
CACTTCCACCTCTGCCCTATCTACCTCGTCGTCTTCAAGGGGGTTTACTTCTTTCGAATGGGATATCTCATCTTAAGGGGGGCTTCACGCTTAGATGCCTTCAGCGTTTATCCCTTCCGGGCTTGGCTACTCGGCCGTAGACTTGGCAGTCTAACCGATGCACCAGCGGCCCGTCCATCCCGGTCCTCTCGTACTAAGGACAGCTCCTCTCAGATATCCTACGCCCACGCCGGATAGGGACCGAACTGTCTCACGACGTTCTGAACCCAGCTCGCGTACCGCTTTAATGGGCGAACAGCCCAACCCTTGGGACCTACTACAGCCCCAGGATGCGATGAGCCGACATCGAGGTGCCAAACCACTCCGTCGATGTGAACTCTTGGGAGTGATAAGCCTGTTATCCCCAGGGTAGCTTTTATCCGTTGAGCGATGGCATTCCCACTTAATACCACCGGATCACTAAGCCCTACTTTCGTACCTGCTCCACCCGTCGGTGTCGCAGTCAAGCTCCCTTCTGCCTTTGCACTCTTCGAATGGTTTCCGTCCATTCTGAGGGAACCTTTGGGCGCCTCCGATACCCTTTCGGAGGCGACCGCCCCAGTCAAACTCCCCGTCTGGCATTGTCCCACCGCCGGGTCACGGCGGCTGGTTAGAAACCCAATACTGCAAGGGTGGTATCCCAACAGCGGCTCCACAATAACTGGCGTTACTGTCTCTAAGCCTCCCACCTATCCTGTACATGCAATACCGAGTCCCAGTACCAAACTGGAGTAAAGCTCCATGGGGTCTTTCCGTCCTGGCGCAGGTAACCAGCATCTTCACTGGTACTTCAATTTCACCGGATGCATTGTCGAGACAGCGCTCAAATCATTACGCCTTTCGTGCGGGTCGGAACTTACCCGACAAGGAATTTCGCTACCTTAGGACCGTTATAGTTACGGCCGCCGTTTACTGGGGCTTAAATTCAAAGCTTCGCTTGCGCTAACCTCTCCTCTTAACCTTCCAGCACCGGGCAGGCGTCAGCCCATATACCTCACCTTTCGGTTTCGCATAGACCTGTGTTTTTGCTAAACAGTTGCTTGAGCCTATTCTCTGCGGCCTCATTTCTGAGGCACCCCTTATCCCTAAGTTACGGGGCCATTTTGCCGAGTTCCTTGACAATGCTTCTTCCGCCGGCCTTAGGATTCTCTCCTCATCCACCTGTGTCGGTTTACGGTACGGGTACGGTACAAACAATAGCGGCTTTTCTTGACGCATGGCTCACGGACTTCACTACTTTATTTCGCTCCGCATCACGGCTTCCCATTGCCACCCGGATTTGCCAGAGTGGCTGGTACCCCGCTTGCACCGGGCTCTCCATTCCCGGCTTCCGCTTTCCTTACGTGTCCCCACAGTTCTGTCATACCGCAGTACAGGAATCTCCACCTGTTGTCCATCGGCTACGACTCTCGTCCTCGCCTTAGGCCCCGACTTACCCAGAGCAGATCAGCTTTACTCTGGAAACCTTGGATATTCGGCCTAGAGGATTCCCACCTCTATCTCGCTACTCATTCCGGCATTCTCTCTTCCATGCAGTCCACAGCTCCTTTCGGTACTGCTTCGTTCCGCATGCAATGCTCCTCTACCAACCTTTCGGTTCCTTAGTTTCGGTGGCGCGTTTCAGCCCCGGACATTTTCGGCGCAGGACCTCTCGACCAGTGAGCTATTACGCACTCTTTGAATGGATGGCTGCTTCTGAGCCAACATCCTGGTTGTCTTCGAAATCCCACATCCTTTTCCACTTAACGCGCACTT
>NZ_JBQHVP010000045.1:0-2098 GCF_052064435.1 Blautia sp. HCP3S3_B11 | reverse complement strand
AATCAATAGCGGTGTAAACGAAAAAGCAGTCTTAAACTATAGAAAAACTGCCCTTTCGTTTGCACCGCGTTTGATTTTGCCAAAGTGAACAAAGTCGCGTCCGTGTAGCCGATATGTATGGATTTTCAATTCTTGCTTTTTTATGAATACAAGTGAGATACAAGAATTCTCTGCATTGTTACATGGTGCTTTTGCAAAATCATGGCACGACAAAGAAACCTCATCGCTGAGGCTTTTTGAAATTATTTAGTTAGTCGATTCTAAATGCGCAAAGGTATTCTCGGCTGTGGTTTTCCAAGATGACCACCACAGCATTTGCAAACAGTAACCTTGATACCATAAAGGGTTTCAAGTATCTGAGGTGTTTCCATATCTTTCAGTCGTGATAGATACTGCTTACAACCAAGAAGATTCCGACATAATGCCAGATGCTTGGTCTTGCTTCGAGTACATAGTAATCCGTAGTGTCTGATTCTGACAAAGCGTTTCGGCGGCACATGCATAAGGAATCTACGGATGAATTCAACTCCGGAAATGGTGAATTCTTTCCACTTACCTTTTTCGCGATAATCTTTCACATAGTATGTAACAGTATTTTCGTCCATACGGATGATTCGGTGATTACTGATAGCGATTCTATGTGTGTACTTACCAAGATAGTTAATAACAGACTGAGCACCATTGAAGGTTTTCTTGCAGTGAGGGATCCAGTCTTTTTCATAGCAGGTGTTAAGAAGTTCTTTGAAGGCATAGTGGTTGCGATATTTTACACTGCTACCATGAAACTGAAGCTTATTTTCTTCCCATAAGGTCTTAAGTTCATTCAGATATTTACCCTGGAACAACTTTGATAAAACTTTTACGGGAAGAAAGAATTCTTCACCTTTATCACGCCACTGATTTTTAGCAGTCAGACCACCACCAAGCAGAATGACATGTATGTGAGGATGGAAGTTCATTTCAGAGCCCCAGGTATGTAATACACAGATATATCCAACCTTTGCACCCAGATGCTTCGTGTCTGCTGTTAACTCATTGATTGTAGCTGACACAGAATGATACAGTGTATCGTATAGAAGCTGTTGGTTGCTGTAGATTAGTGGATTTAATTCTTGAGGTACTGTGAATACTACATGAAAATAAGGTGCATCCAATACATCTTCACGGCGTTTATCCATCCACATTTCTTTTGGTAAAGCCTGACACATAGGACAACATCTGTTACGACAGGAATTATAATGAATCTGGGTATGACCACAATCTTCACATATACTGATGTTAGCTCCATAGGCACCGGTCTTACAGTTGATGATACAGTTTGCAACCTTAGACTGCACCGGAGAAGGTGAGTATTTTTCAAGATATCCAGGATAGAATCTCAAAAAGATATCCTGTACCGTTGGTTTATCCAAGAGCTCCACCTTCTTCCTTGTCAAAAGGACTGACGATGCCAAGAACTGTTTTATTGCTTAAGTGCAGATAAATTTCAGTAGATTTAGGTGAACGATGTCCAAGTAATGATTGAATATATCGAATATCAACGCCATTCTCTAAGAGATGTGTTGCAAAACTATGCCTTAGACAATGGGAATGTACATCTTTGGGTAAACCTGCTTTTTTTACGGATTTACGCATTTCCAAACCAGTAGCTGAAGGAGTAAGATATTCACCTGTCCACTGATTCGGAAAGAGAATTCCTTTCGGCTTGCCACACTTAAACCAGTACTCAGTAAGAATGTCGAGAGCTCTTTTGGATAAAATAGCATAACGAGAGGAATGTGTTTTTGAATTGCGGATATAAATCTGCATATTTGTGCGGGAAATGTCCTCATAGTTAAGGTGAATTACCTCCGATACACGTAATCCGGAAGAATACATAAGTGCAAACATTGCTTTATATTTTAAGTTAGGAGTAGCATCAAGCAGCCTTTCAACTTCTTCGCGTGTCAGTACACGTGGGATAGCATAGTCATTGATGGCTCTGGGAACAAGGTTATCATCCCAAAGTTTTCCTAAAACACGCTTATAGAAAAATACCAATGATCCATTTTTATTATTAAGGGTAGATGATTTATCGCCTTTGTCCTTTAAATATAAA
>NZ_JBQHVP010000044.1:0-2561 GCF_052064435.1 Blautia sp. HCP3S3_B11 | reverse complement strand
TCTTAACTTCCTATAAAATTAACTCTCGTCATGTCCAAACAACGCATTATTCATAGTCAAAATCTTCTTCATCCCAGTCTGGATACTGTTGAATGCTTCCTTTTGACTTAATTATCCGAGGCTTGAAATTCTCCTGAACTTCACTGATTTTCGACACCGTAATTGTGAACATCCAATCATCTCCGAAGTCATAATGAAGTGCAAATTTCTGTCCCTTACAAAGTCCGACCTCGTCCAGAGTTATATCTGCCGAAGGTTCGTCTCCCTCAGGATCTGACTGATATGTATATTCACTATACATACGGTTATCCATACAAAACTCATACAGATGCTCGTCTATGAAGTCAAATGCCTCCAGGATAACCTGGCATAATTGATTTAATGTGCTATTACCGCAAATTTCGATATTTCTATAAATATCACGTCCTCTGCCGACAGGATATATCTTCATCGAATACTGATTATTCATCATCCACCTCATTTCCAGACAGGAATCTCATCACTTCCTCAAAAGAACGTTCACTATTGGCAAATGCCTCCATCAGTTCCTTACTTCGAAGTTCATCTCTTTTTCTCATCAGTTTCTCCAGCTTATCCAGTTCTGCTTCATATCTGTCTTTTGCTTTTGAAACCAGTTCTTTTTGTGTTTCAATCTTTTCTTCTATCGGAATGTTTCTTCTTGCCATGGTTCTTATCCTTCTTTCTCTATCTTCATTAGGTCTTCATTAATCGCAGCCGCCTGAGTTCTGACATTTGCTGTTGTCATGTTAAATGCCTTCAGGATTTCTTTCTGCGTAGCTGTAACTGCATAATCCATGCGGTATCCACGGTCGCTCTGTCGGATCAGTTCTATCTTTTCCAGTTCCCTGATTGCAGCCGGAACGGTCATATAATTTTTCTTTCCGCTCTTTTGCATCTCTTCCTTCAGGCAGGTATAAAACCTGCTTCGAATAATTAGTGCCACAAACTCTATGAATATCTTTGCATGTACAGATTCGCTTGTATGTACTCGGAAGCTTTTGTTCCCAAGATAAGATTTATCTCCACGGAATAACTTCTCTGACGCATCTCTGCTCTTGTACAGTTCAAGTGCCTGTGCAGCCGTCATCTTTTCTGACGTTATTATGACAAAATATCCACAAAGCCGTATCTCTTCATTGATCACATCATGAAGTTCACGGCCATACATGAATTTTTCATCCTTTTTGCCTTTATTGTAATAGATCAGATCAAAGTACCTGGCGAAGCCCCCGCCTTTGATTTCGTATTTTGTGCCTTCATGTTTATGAAGACATTCAGCCATTCGGTCAATCTTTGCTTCGATAGCCTCATGTTCACTGCTTCGCTTTCTGTCATTGTAGAAAATGTGGAAATAACGTTCTTTTTCATCAGACGGATAAAGCTGCTTTTTTACAGTAATGCCGCTTACTTTATAATCTCTGATACTGTATCTCCGGTCTTCCTCAAAAGTTCCTTTTACTTCAAGAACAAGACTTTTTACAAGTTCCTTCATACCCTTCATCATAATGACAAACTCATATCCGCATTTGTCCATGTAGTGTATGTTTTCTTTACTAAAATATCCCCTGTCCAGGATAAAACCAACGTTTTTGTAGCCATAACCTCCTGCTTTTTCCAACGTGTACTGTAGCTGTGAGACATCCACAATACTTCCCGGATAATCCTCATAGTACAGCGGTTTTGCATTGTTTCCGTCATAGGCAACAGAATAATTAATGACAGGTGCACCGGTATCTTCCTTGGGATGGCCGTATTCTACAAAATCAATATCCCCCGCCTGGCAGTTTTTGTTTGTTGAATCGTAAGATATGTATATCTTTTGGCTATGATCCTGTTTTTCATTCCATTCATCCAGAAATGTAAGACTTTGGTCTCTTGTAATACTGTTAATGAAGTCAGAAACCTTCGAGTCACTATAGATTTTCATCCTGTCCGTGAATAACGGATGATTAAATGCATAATCAGGATAATACTGACCAGCATTGTTCTCTGCAATGATTGAATACACAGCCAGATCAAGAAACAAGCCGCTATTCTTACCGATGATGTCTCCAATCATTTCATCCAGGTGATACTCTGAAATGATTCTTCGCAACACTAAATATGTGCCAACTCTGAGACACCCACTCCTGTAAGCTTCACCTTTTGTTTCTGGAAGTTCTTCAGCCGGAAAAAATTTCATAAAGTTAGTATTCGGATACATCAGGTTCGGATCATCATCTGTGCACTTGCCAATCGATGTATTCTTAGGGACAGTATATCCTTTTTCTGAACTGTAATTATGCTCATATGCGTAATAAATGTACGTGGTTCCCTTGATTTTTTTACGAGTTATCCCAGCTGAATCAGATGGTATTTTTACTTTAAAATCGAGATACATGGCGCCCACCTTTTCGAGAGTTAATTACTTCTCTTTTATTCTACCATATTTACTCAATTTTTCAAGAAAAATCGCATTTTTTCACTGAAATCAAGGGATTTTTACCATCTTCATTACCTTTTCTGATACAAACGAGAGTTAATTATCATGGAAGTTCACA
>NZ_JBQHVP010000043.1:0-2735 GCF_052064435.1 Blautia sp. HCP3S3_B11 | reverse complement strand
GTAAGCGCTTAATTCTTGGGTAGATAGACATTTGCCTAATTCAAGCTCATAATGATGATAGTAAATAGATTTTTACTACAGTCCATGGATAGGAAATAGAAATTCACTACATTTGGAGGTTTCATTATGAGCAATAAACGTACTCCAGGGCGTTCCCTGGATGAATGGATGGAACTGGTAAATGAGTGCAGGCAGAGCGGATTGACGGATGCTGCGTGGTGTAATGAACATGGGATTTCTCCCAGTTGTTTTTATAATGCAGTTACCCGTCTGCGCAAGAGAGCCTGCCAGATACCGGATCCAGTTGGAAAAGCCAGCACTCTTGATCTTATATCCCATAAACAAGATGTGGTTCAGATTGCCATAGAACCGGAGATTTCTCCGGAAGAACTGATTCCTAATGGAAGAAACAGTCCTATGCACCTTGACAATTCACATACGATTGAAATCGAAGCGAAAGGATTGCTGATACGCATGAGCAATACCATTCAGCCAACTCTCCTGAAAGTTTTGATGGATGCACTGAAGGAGCCTTTATGTTAGCGGATATCTCAAATGTTGATGCCATCTATATCGTCTGTGGCAGGACAGATATGCGTAAATCTATTGATGGGCTGTGTGCGATCATCCAGGATCAGTTCTCCATGGAGATTGACCATGCACTCTATCTTTTTTGCGGGCGTAAATGCGACCGCATCAAAGCAATCTTAAAAGAGCCTGATGGTATTGTCATGATCTACAAAAGACTGACAGCACAGGGTTCTTACAGATGGCCCAGGGATAAATCAGAAGTCCGGAACCTGACATGGCGTGAGTTTGACTGGCTGATGTCCGGCATTGATATTGAACAGCCAAAGGCGATCAAGACCTCGTGATCTCAGCATAAAAACATGCACATAAATGCAGGTATTTCCCTTGCTTTTTCGGCATTTTTCAGTCAATGAATCTCCCTGTTTTACTGGGAAATTCCCCTGTTTTCTGATATAATGAAGACAGTAAAAACAGGAGGAAAAAGCAGTGGCAGACAGTTCCAAAGATATCCAGCTCCGTGAGCTGAAAGATATGATCACCGATCTGAAAAAGATGATAAAAACGCTTCAGGCAACTGTCGATGCTGCCAATAAACGGGAAGAAGCCCTGACACAGGAAAGGGACAACCTGAAAGACGAAGTGGCTCTTCTGCGTAAAAAACTCTTTGGCTCTTCCAGCGAGAAACGTACTCTTGATATCCCGGGCCAGCTGAACCTTTTCAATGAAGCAGAAATGGAACAGGACCCGGCTGCAGCCAAGGCAGAAGAACTGGAGGCGTCCATTCCAGATAAAACAGGAAAGAAACGGAAAGCCAGGACTACAGATGCAGAGCGTTTCAAAGGGATCCCTGTCCAGAAGAAATATCTGGATCTTGCTGACGGGGAGAAAGTCTGTCCAGTCTGCAATACTGCATTGGAAGAGATCGGAGAAGAGTTTGTCCGCCGCGAACTGGTTTTTATCCCGGCAAAACTGAAGGTGTATGAGTACTACAGTAAAAACTATACATGCCCTGAATGCAGCAAACGTGACCTTCCCGTGATAAAAAAAGGAAAAGATGGAAAACCCCATATGCTCTATGGGATGGCGTCTGCAGGTACGGTCGCATGGGTGATGTATCAGAAGTTCTGCAATGGGCTTCCGTACTGTCGTCAGGAAAAAGACTGGAAACAGTATGGTGCCGCCATTACAAGGGCAACCATGGCTAACTGGGTGATTCATAATTCTGAAGCATTTTTTCTTCCAATGTATGAGTACTTTCACCGGAAACTTCTGGAAAGAGGATTTGCAATGGCAGATGAAACGCCCCTGCAGGTACTCCATGAACCGGGACGCCGTGCACAGACAAAATCTTACATGTGGCTTTTCCGCAGTGGTGAAGATGGCGGCCCTCCGATCATCCTCTATAAATACTCGGAGACCCGTGCAGGGGACAATGCGGTGGACTTCCTTCATGGATTTAAAGGCTATCTGATGTGTGATGGCTACAGCGGATACAACAAAGTCCCTGACGCAAAACGGACAGCCTGCTGGGCACATATCAGGAGATATCTGACAGATGCCATTCCCAAAGGGAAGGAACTGGACTACGCCCAGCCTTCCGTGCAGGGTATCATGTATATCAATCAGCTCTTCCATCTGGAAGATGTGATCAAGGCAAAGTACACTTCCTTCGATGCTATCAAAAAGGCCCGTCTTGAGAAAGAAAAGCCGATAGTGGAAGGCTTTTTGTCGTGGCTTGATAAGCAGTCACCTGTCCGCGGATCCAGAATGGATAAGGCAGTGACGTACATCCAGAACCGTCGTTCCTATCTTACAACCTATCTGGAAGACGGACGGTGCAGTTTTTCCAACAATCTCAGCGAGATCGCCATCCGGCCATTTACAGTCGGCCGCAAAAACTGGCTGTTTTGTGATACTCCTAATGGAGCCCAGGCCAGTGCTGTCGTATACACGATGGTAGAAATGGCAAAAGCAAATGGAGTAAATGTCTATCACTATCTGACTTATCTGCTTGAGAAACTTCCAAATGATAAGATGAGTGATGAAAAGTTGGAACTCCTGGCACCATGGAATGAAAACGTGCAAGAAGAAATCAAACGTCGTGCGAACGGCCAGAATCAATCATATGTGAATTGTCAAAGTTCTCCGGCTGCTGAAAAGTAGCCGGGTATTTTTCTATCAACGGCTGAAAATTAAGCGCTTAC
>NZ_JBQHVP010000042.1:0-6138 GCF_052064435.1 Blautia sp. HCP3S3_B11 | reverse complement strand
ACAGTATCCAGACTGGGATGAAGAAGATTTTGACTATGAATAATGCGTTGTTTGGACATGACGAGAGTTAATTTTATAGGAAGTTAAGACTGTTTTTCTATCTCCATGGTTTTCTTTTTCATTTGTCTTTTTGTTTTTTCAAGTTGACAGGCAGCATCTCTTCTTTCCATTTTCGTCAGTAATTCCAATGAACACATCCGCTTTTCTGCTTCCTGTTGCTTTTTCAGTGCCTCTTCAACAGCCTCCACAGAAGACTGTACTACCATTTTCTCCAGTTTAGATTTCCGGTCCTGTACGTCTCTTATTTTTTCTTCGAGCTGCTCTTGCTCTTTCCTGCTCAGCAGCCCGTTCCTGTTCCGCAGATCGTCGTTGCTTCTCTGCAGCGACAGATTGATATTCTGCGTTCTGGACAATTCGGTTTGCAGTTTCTGATTTTCCTCGGTTAGCTTCTGAAGCTCGTCTTGTAGCTTCTGATTTTCGGATGAGATCTTCTGAAGATTTTCTCGAAGCTCCCGCATCCGTTCCAGATCTTTTCTCGAATTATGCAATTTTTTCCCGTTTTCATAGCTCACAGAATTTGTAACCAAGTGACAGTGGATATGGTCTTTATCCTTATGGACACTGACCACCGTCTGGAAACCAGAAAACCATTTCTCCGCAAATGCAATGCCAAATTCCAATGCCTGTTCCGGTGTAATCTTTTCATCCTTATGCCAGGAAATCACATTATGGGCATACATCCTTCCCGAATCCTTTCCCCACAATCGTTTTTCTTCCAGAAATGACTGGTACACCAGATCATAATTCACTTCTTCGTAAGGATATGGACCGATGATATGGACAAGATGCTGATCTGTTTTTCCTTCCCGGAGGACATATTCAATACAGTTTCTCATTGCCCCATGGGAATTTGTCCGCTTATTAATTGTCTTATTGATCGCCATATCTTTTCACACTCCTTCCGATATCCTGATATATTTTCGTTGAGACTGTTAAAAACATCTGCTCTGGGATAAAAACCTCCTGCATTCATATGATGCGCAATCTGGTTGAGATTGGTTGTAGCACCTCGAAGCTGCCGGTTTGTTTCTTCCAGTCTCTGATTTAATACTTTCAATTCTTCCATAACCTCTGATGATACTATCTCCACATTTTCAATCGCAGCAAGTACCACTGCCTGCTGTGTCTGTCCGGATTCTTTCATCTTCTGCCGGAGCAGGGTATATTCTTTGTCATTCATCCGTATCGTAACGGTATGGTTTTTTTTTTGTACTGTCAGTCGGTTCTCCTGTTACTGCCATTTTGTAATTAGCTAAAAACTGTCTGCAAAATCCAATGCCGCATCCATATCTGCCTCCTGTTCCCAGTCCAGCGTATTATCTGTAGCCTCATTATCTGGTTTCTCCATCGTCATTGCCATATTCGGCAAATTATTATCTCCTACCGATTCCTTCACAAACGGTACAAGCATTTCCAGAAGATTCTTCGCCATAGCCATCGGGACGGATTCCTTCACACCATCCCGGATAGCTGTTTCCACTCTTTCCAGAAACGCATCTTCCTTTTCTCTGGTTTCCAGATACGGATCAGCTTCCTTTCGATATATTCTGGAGAAGTAATCATTCAAAGCCACCACAACCGCTCTGGTATAGGACTTATACTTCTGCCTGTCCATTGTCTGCAAATATTCCCATGCCTGTCTGTCCTGTTCATCACAGTTTTCTCTTTGGAGATTACTGTCTACCATCGCAATGATTGACTGGTCATCGTCCAAATCACGGATAATGGCTGGCACTTCTTCCATACCTGCCCATATGGCTGCCGCCTTTCTTCTGTGTCCTGCGATAATTTTATAACCGTCACCATCCGTATTATGGCGGATTAACAGCGGAACCAGAACCCCTTCCTTTTCCATGCTTTGGCGTAATTCAAACAATTCCTGATTTTGCTCCACCTTAAAAGGATGGTCTTTAAAATCATGAAGTTCTGAAACCTTTACCAGAACAATACCTGCACCCGACTCGTAATCCTTTGATGAACACATTACTCTTTTCTTTGTCATCTCAATTATCCTCCATTTAATCTGAATAAAAGAAAAGGACTCTTACCTCTCAGAAATTCTGAAAAACAAGCGTCCTTTTGACTGTTTTAACGATATTCAAATAAAAATGAAATTTTCTTTTTCATGTGTCCACTCATACCAGATGCAGAACTACCGATACCTCGATTCCGTCCATAATCTGCTTTTTTCGTCCCTGTTTACCTGTAGGTGCGAAACTCATATATCTCGCAAAGTGCCTAAAACAAAGGACTTCTACGAATTCACCCGATGTAGACAACATACAGTCTCGACACTCTTTTCGTTGAGCAACCGAATTGCATCCTTCTCTTCACCTTCATAATATATCGGAAATCTTAAGTCTATCCGCTTTAAGATGCGTCCGCTTTCTGTTCTCTCTGGAAGGATCTCCACCGACTCAATAAAGTCTCTCATGAATTCCTTCTTTTCAAGATCTGTCATTTCATAATACAATTCTTCAAAGTTCTTTAGTATTGTGTACAGATGCTGAGTAGTAATCTGTTCCCCATATGCTCCGTTGATTTTATCATCCACATCAGCAATGGCATCCTCTAACTCAGAAATCTTATCGTACAGATTATCCAGTCTGTCCTGCATATCCTGGTACTTACGGTCGTAATGCTTATCTTCCACATCCAACCGATCTAGCATCGCCGTCAGTTTATTTTTTGCACCGACAACCTGTCTCAGCTGAGCTCTGTACTGTTCTCTTTCACTTTCCAGTCCACTAACATCAACTGTCTTTCCCATCTTCTCTTCAATTGCTTTTCTATAGCCTGGGCTGCTACTCATTTTCATTATAACAGTCTCGACCTCATGATTCAAAGCATCTTGATTGAGAGATGGCTTGAAATCACAAAAATGCTCTTCATCAATCTTTTTCCTATGCAGACACCGATAATAGAAATCATCCTTGTAATCACCCGTTTTCTTGTTCTTTCTTCTTCGAACCGTACCGGCCATACCTGTCCCACAAACCGGACATTTTACAATGCCGGATAAAATATGCTCATGCTCAAGGCTATGCGTTTTGTTCCATTTAACGCCAGTCGCTTTCCGCTTCTTCTGAGCATCATCCCAAAGATTCTGATCAATGATGGCATCATGATTACCATCCGCTACTAGATAATCATCAGCTTTCACTCTTCTGTACTGATCTCTGGTTCCCTTCACCTTTTCCGTAACGTTCTTACCATAAGCAATCTTTCCAGTGTACACCGGATTATCCAGAATGTTCTTCACGAAACCACGGGTGAAATGTGACACTTCATAATCTCGTACTCTTTTCTTACTGTAGCCGTGCTGATTCAGATAATTACAAATCGAATCAATGCCCATATCGCTGTGTACAAATTTATCATAAATCAGTTTCACAACTTCGGCTTCCTCTGGAGCCACGATCAATGTACTATTCTTACTATCCAGCTCATATCCATAGGGAGCCTGGCCACCATTCCATTTTCCTTCTCTCGCTTTCTGCCTACGTCCCTCCATGGTCTGAACCAAGATGTTTTCTCTCTCAATCTCTGCCACTGCTGATAAAACAGTGATGGTTAGCTTGCCGGAATCCTTCGAGGAATCAATGCCATCCTCCACACAAATCAGATTTACACCAAAGTCTTGGATATACTGTAATGAATTCAAAACATCCGCTGCATTTCTACCAAATCGTGAAAGTTTGAATACCAAGATATACTCCACACCGTCACGATCATCCGCTACATCCTGCAACATCTGAGTGAATTCCGGTCGCCCTGTAATATTCTTACCCGATTTACCAGCATCACAATACTCTCTTACGATTTCCATCCCCTGAAAATCAGCAAACTTTGTCAGGCGTTCTTTCTGAGCTTCCAGACTATATCCTTCTACCTGCATGGCAGTAGATACTCTGATGTAAATATAGCATTTCTTTTTCTTGCTCACTCTGCTGCCTCCTTGTACTCTATCTTTTCATCCAACATACGGAATGCTTTCAATGCATCCATAATTGCCAGTTCCTTTGTCTTAGGACACACCGGAACATGCTTTGATAGATCCGCTGGCTTATTATAAGCTTCACCAACATCAATCCCATATTTTCTCTTGATCTGAGCAATGTATAAGGATGAAACCTTTAATCCGCTTTTTTCCAAAACAAATGCCTTAATCTCAGCATAGGTTGCTTTTGCCTCTGCTACTGTAGGTCCCAGTTCTGAGCAGTCAATTGTAAAATAAACTGCATCCTCTTCTTTTGATTCAACAGATTTCTCTTCGCTCACATTAAAAGAATTCTCTTCACCGAAGTAAGCAGCAAATCGGAATGTGATACTCTTTAGTATCTTTCCACCTTCTTGCTCTTCTGGATACATTTCTATCCGATCAATGAATTGGCGATATAGATCTCTTTTCTCGAAGCAATCCATTTCCTCATAAAGCAAAGGAAAATCTTTCATCATTTTCTTGATGCTCTCAATCGACTGTTCGCTCTTTTCCAGAGAACCAATTTGCTTTTTACACCTTGAAATCTTATGTTCAATATCTTCTATCGTGTCATACGTATCATCAATCTGTTCCTGGATCCGATCATATTCAGCATCATAATCCTCAGATAAAATGTCCAAAGCATCCAATCTCTCACCAAGCTTATATTTCAAATGTTCTTGGCTGTGAAGCTGTTTGCGATAATCCTTTAGTTCCTGTTCCAAGTCATCTCTTGAAGCACGCTTTCCAAAAGCTTTCTCTATCTCCTTCTCAAAGCGTGGCATCGTAACCACCTGGCTCACAATTTCCAGAACTGCCTGATCTACCTTTTCTTGATTGTAAGTATGCTTAAAGCTACAGGTTCTCCCGGCAGCTTTACGATAATTGCGGCAGGCATAATAATGAAGCGTCTTGTAATAACCACCCTTATTATGATTCACACTTTTATTTTTCATGTGAACCATGCCACCACCACAAACCGGGCATTTCACCAAGCCAGATAGCAGGCTTACTCTATCGAGATCCTCTTTCTTTTCTCCCCAAATAGAAAGTTCTTCCCGTTTCTTTTGTGCCGCCTCCCACTGTTCTTCTGAAACAATAGGTGTATGCTTTCCAATAACGCAAATCTCTTCCTTTGGTTTGACTCGATCTCCCTTAAGATTCGTCCGCCTATTATACATAATCTTTCCACAATAGACGGGATTTGAAAGAATCATCTTAACAGAATCTGTGGTAAACGGCTTTTCCACACCTTTAACAGTCTTGGCATAACCTTTTTCATTCAGCCATCTAACAACAGCATACAATTTCAAATTATCTTGAAGGTACAGCTCATAAATCTTTTTTACGACTACTGCTTCCTCATCCACCAATACCAATTGCTTATCCTTGCAACGATATCCGTAAGGTGCAGGTCCACCTGGCCAACCACCATCCAAGATCTTCTGCATCCTTCCAGCCGAGAACTGCACATTGATGTTTTCTCTCTCAATCTCAGCTACTGCAGATAATATGGACAATGTAAGCTTACCGCCCTGAGTGGAGCTGTCGATTGCATCTTCTACGCTAACAAGATCTACGTCATAATCTGACAACAGCTGCATGGATTTCAGTACATCTGCCGCATTTCTTCCAAATCTTGAAAGCTTAAATACCAGGACATAAGAGATATTGTCCTTCTCTGATGAAATATCATCCATCATTGCCATGAATGCCGGTCTGCCCTTAATACTATGTCCAGACTTTCCGGCATCACAGTACTCTCCTGCTATCACCAAATCCTTATAATCTGCATATTGTTCAAGTTTTTCCTTCTGTGCCTCCAGGCTATAACCCTCTATCTGAGCAGCCGTAGACACTCGCGTGTATATATAACATTTTTTCTTTTTCACTGTATCACCCTTTTCGGTTGCTCATTGATAGTTCGTATTACTGTTTGGAATTTCATATTACCACCATCACGATTATTTTTCAATAGAAAAATGCGCTGATTACAAAAATGTAACGTAAGCGCTTAATTCTTGGGTAGATAGACATTTGCCTAATTCAAGCTCATAATGATGATAGTAAATAGATTTTTACTACAGTCCATGGAT
>NZ_JBQHVP010000041.1:0-6228 GCF_052064435.1 Blautia sp. HCP3S3_B11 | reverse complement strand
CTTCAAAACCTGTAAGTCCATGCTCAACCTGATTGGAGAGTGTCACAGTTTATCTTATGATGCACTAACTGCTCACGTAGCAATTGTGTTTTCTGTCTTCCTGAATCGGATAGCCGAGAATAATATCTCTCAGCACCTGCTCCTTTGTAAAAAAGCTACGCTCTGTCAAACGGCTGATTTTGTTATACTGCTCTTCACTTACTCTAACTGCGATTCTTCTCGCTCTTGTACGCACTGTGCCACCTCCTTTGCTTTTATGATTTCGGGCATAATTTCATTTGTGCTTTTAAGAACCTCACGAAGCATTACTGTATCAAGCATTTTTATTTGCCACACTCTTTTTGAGACAATGCTCAGCTTGTCACATATGGGCTCAAGCAGATTGATATATTTCTCATAGTCCATATCCAATGTGGGCTTCATTTTTGCATTATCAATCTGATGTCTGATATACCGTGACATGCTCATATTTGCTCTTTCGGCATCCTTTGTGAGCATTGAAAATTCTTTCTCATTAAGATACAAAAATATTGTTTTTGTCAGCTTCATTTTTTTCACCTCCTGTCTTTCGGGGGTAGTGTCAAAAACTACCTGTTTTTTTGTTTCAAAATCTTATAAAAACCTTGATTTTAAGGGAAATCTGCAATAAAAAGAGCATTGACCTCCCTTTTCGTGTATAATGAGTTCACCACAAATCCATTACCTCGAAAGGAGCCAATGCTCATGGACATTATACAATACTTACTCTCAATTATTCAATATCTTTACCAGCAAAACTGCTGGCTTCTCAACTTTATCTGCAGATACATTCCTCTTAAGCAATGGGCTTTTGATGATTCCCATTCTCCCAAATACCAAAAGTTCAAGATTGATGAACTCCCTCTGATCACCGACTTCCGCCAGGACTGGACTTACAAGGATCTAATCCCTTACTACGAAAAACGTTATGGTAAGAAGATTCGCCCTGTCATCCGCCGATCAGAATGTAATATTCCTGATGACTGCACCTGCCCCCGCTGCAATGCACCGAAACCATTCCTATACAAAAACAACGGTTCCAAAGGTCAGCTGCTCTGTAAGGTCTGCGATGCAAGGTTCTCCCCGGATGCAAGTCGATTCTCCTCTGTGAAACTACGCTGTCCGCACTGTGGCAATACTCTAGTCCCAAAGAAAGACCGCAAGCACTTTATCGTCCATAAGTGTGTCAATCCCAAATGCCCTTACTATCTCCACAACCTCAAAAAAGTGGATAAGGAAGATCTAAAAGAGGATTACGGCAAAAATAAATATAAGCTCCACTATATCTACCGTGAGTTCACGATGGATTTTTTCAGCATGGATTTGTCTACCCTGCCAAAGAATGCCTCTTCCTTGAAATTCAGCAAGCACAACGCGCATGTCATGTCCTTATGTCTGACTCTTCATGTTAACCTCGGTCTTTCCCTGCGCAAAACTTCTCAGGCTCTCAAAGACCTATATAACATCAGCATCTCCCATCAGCAGATCGCCAACTACTGCAAGACTGCCGCCGTCTGCATCAAACCTTTTGTTGATCAGTATCCCTACGAAAAGGGGGATGTGTTCACAGCTGACGAAACCTACATAAAAATCCGTGGTATCAAGACCTACATCTGGCTCATCATGAATGCCGCCACCCGATCCATCATCGGCTACCAGGTTTCTGACAATCGTGGTGTCGGTCCCTGCATCCTCGCCATGCGTATGGCTTTTCAGAGGCTTGCAAAGCTTCCGGAAAACTTTAAATTTATCGCTGACGGATACAGCGCCTACCCACTTGCCGCAATGGAATTCGGAAAGAAGTTCGGAAAAGACTTTACATTCAAAATCACTCAGGTTATTGGACTTACCAACGACGATGCTGTTTCTACAGAACACCGACCATTCAAACAAATGATTGAACGGCTGAACCGCACCTATAAGGCTTCTTATCGTCACACAAATGGTTTTGACAACATCGACGGTGCCAACTACGACCTTGCTCTCTGGGTTGCTTACTATAACTTCCTTCGTCCGCACAAACACAATAAATACAAAGTTCTAAACGAAGTGGATCTGTTGCAAGGTGCTGACAACATGCCAGGTAAGTGGCAGCTTCTCATCTTCCTTGGCCAGCAGACCATCCTGAAACAACAACACGGTGAAGCCGTTAACTGTTCTTAGATTCCGAGTCGGAAGGGAAAACAGCCACCGGAAGCCCTGCTTCCGGCTTTGCCCTTGATGGCACACCAAAACAATGCTACAATGCTGTGAATCAGACGGAGAAAACTAACTGTTCTTGAGTTCTTCGCCGTCGGTAGGACGTTCAGAGCATTGTTTTGGTGCGCCGTCAAGGGTGGCGTACACTACCAATCACTAACATATCTGCAATTTTCAAGGTTCATCTGAGCCTATTTTTATTACTCAGTTTTTTCATAGATTACTTGACACTACCCTTTCGGGTTTTAGGGGCAGTCCCTAACAAGTGGGATTTGTATGCACAAATCCAGTGCTTGCTAAGACTTATGCCACGCTTTTTTTGCTGTTTTTTCGGTTGGTTTACTAAAGCATTTTTTCACTTCCTTTACTTAAAAATTTTGCAAAAAAAAAATCCTCGTACTGAAACTTAAAGTACGAGGATATGTATTCAGGTTGATTTGTTTGGTGAGGTTGTGGTATAATTGTTTTATTAAATAAGAGTTTGACGAGGTAGGTATTATGTGGAACAAATTATATAATGCAGCGGTTAAAGTTCAAAACAGCCGAACGATTTCTCCATTTATAGATGCAGGTGGTGTAGTAGCAGCCATTCTTACAAAACAAGGAAATATTTATGTTGGAGTCTGTATTGATACTGCCTCGACACTCGGAATGTGCGCAGAAAGAAATGCTATTGCTAATATGATTACCAATGGTGAAAGTCAGATAGATAAGGTAGTTGCAGTGATGCCCGATGGCAGAGTTGGTTCTCCATGCGGTGCATGCCGGGAATATATGATGCAATTAGATAAAGATAGTGGAGAAATTGAAATTCTGCTCGACCTTGACAATCAGAAAACGGTTAAATTAAAAGATTTAATCCCTGATTGGTGGGGAACACATAAATTTACAGAATAATCGAGAAAACTCAATTAATTAAACTGAATATTTGACCTGCTCTCCTTGTGAGGGCAGTTTCTTTTTATCAAAATCGCCCCTAATAGCAATGGGAATGAGCATCACAAAAATGTTCCTGATTTTTATAAATATTTAACGAGCCGAAGAAGAAATGCGTTTGTCTTATCAGTTTTTCGCATTCAGCCTATACGCCATATATACTTAAAGTTACTACTAACTAAATTAAAGATATATTCTCTTTTCTCGGTTGGTATATAACTTTCAGTCTTACTCTGCTCAGTATTATTACTTGCGAGTTTTAAGGAGACTCAGCGCTTATTTTTGGCACAGTTAAAACATACAGCTTTGCAGGTTTGCCTTTACCCTGATATTTACGACGAAGCAGATTATGTTTTTCAAGCTCACGCTGTAACCTGGTTGCTTTATCGTGTCCGCAACCGAGCATTTCACTTGTCTCGGCAATGGTGTAAAAGATAAAGACCTCACCATTTTTATCACACCAACCGTTTATTGCGGATAACTGCATCCTGTCGAGCATTAATCCGTAAAGCAACTTTGCCTCTGCAGATAAATCCTTATACTCATCTGTAAACAGCACCTTCGGCATTTTGAAGAATGATTCATTATCCACAATCTTTCACGCTCCTTTTTGATACATAGTTGCAGGATATAACCACAGCTCTGAAACTCTGCTTACAGCTGTTGACACATCTTCTGCAAAGCTCGTTATAACAGATTCTGTTTCGTTCATTCAGAAACAGGCTCCATTCTGATTTTTTACTTTTTGTCATTCTAGGAATAACTATCACACTCCTTTTTTACTGTAGTTTTTTGGGTTGATTTTTGATGATTATTTCGTCTGTAATGAGTTTTATTTTGTTGGTATGGTAATTTCATTAACTACATATCAAAAGCCTCTTTTTTGCCGTTTCACCCGAAATAGTTCCTGCCCCGGAATCTCACCGCGGTGTTGCCTCGCTCATATCATCGCAAAGTCGTATCACTTTCGGACGGTCATTCAGTTGTCAAGATGCACGAGAGAAAATATCCCTCAAGGGGTGACTTTTAAAACACCGATTTTTGTACGTTTTTTCAAAACTTTTTTCAAAAAGTTGAAAGTTTGTAGCGTTGCACAAAAACGCCCTTCACTTGGTAGGCATTTTGAAAGCCTGAAAAAACGACTTTTTTTGAAACTTTTTTATTTTCGTTTAAATTGCACAACAAAAAAAGCCGTCACATAGACAGCACAAATAGCGGGAGGACATTTCATCCTCTCGCACAGTTTGCACTGAAACTATGTAACGGCTTAAACTTTAAGCTCTGATTGCCCGTATGTTACTAACCGAGTATCGGACTATACTTTTTCGGTCAGATAATATGTGTTGGCATGCAGCCAATAAGTAAAAAATATGTGTTTCAGTTTGTATTCAGTTGTAAGGCAAATACATTATTTACCAATTTACTATTATAAAGAACATTTGTTTATTTGTCAATAACCTTCCCGAAAAAGAAAAGATGGTGTCGTTTTTTTCGATACCACCTAAAAAAATCAACAATTTAGAGTATGTGATTTAAACAGAAAATAATAATTCAGTTATCTTTCTACACAAGTTTTAGACAGCATTATTAAATTTCTTTCTGACAAATATTTTACATAAAAATTCGATACATATATTTTTAGAGTATTTTTAGTATTTTAAGTAAAATAGATATGTAGATTATTGATTTTTTGTTTTAGAAATGTTATTATAATAATGGTAGTTTATCGTATTTTGTAATTATATTTCTCGAAAGGTATTGATGATATGAAAAATAAAAACACAATAATTATCACTGAAGAAATGATAAATTCGGACCCATACGGTTATACATATAAAGAAATTTGTGATTGCGTTGGAGAAAAAAAAGCTCGATCGCTTATGCATGCCCTTTATAAGGAAAAGCCCCAAAAGAAATATCAAACAATGAGCATTAATGATATTTATAATGGCGGTGACACAAGAAAATACTCTTTCAAATTAAAGGATGGTTACTGCGTTGAAACTGTTTGCATAAAGAGAAAAACAGGTGTAACTGTATGTGTTAGTACAATGGTAGGATGTCCTGTCGGTTGTATTTTTTGTGCATCTGGAAGTAATGGATTTATAAGAAATTTAACTCCTTCCGAAATTGTGCAACAAGTAACATTACTGAAGGAAAAAGTCAACAGAATTGTATATATGGGAATGGGTGAACCATTTTTTAATTATGATAATGTAATTAAGTCAATTCATATACTAAGAGATAGAAATGGGCTTAATTTCCCCACAGATGGAATTAATATTTCGACAGTAGGTCCTTTAGAACAATTAAAAAAAATAAGAGAAGAACATCTGAAGATACAACTCACCCTCTCTCTTCATGCAACAAATCAAAGAACAAGAGATATAATTATACCTCACATGAAAGGTTATGACATAAATAAGATTGTTGAATCTGTTTTATCATATTCGGAAAGACATAACAGAAAAGTAACAATTGCTTATTTATTGATTCCTGGTCTAAATGATAAAGCAACTGATGTACGTCAATTAGGAAGATGGTTTCGTGAGAAAAATGTTTTGATAAATCTTTTGCAATATAATGATACCGCAAATTGCAATATTAACAGGCCAAACAAACAACAATTAGTTGCATTTAAATTGCGACTTGAAGCGGCTGGTTTAGAAGTAAAAATGAGAGAATCACGAGGTAATAACATCAAAGCTGCCTGCGGTCAGTTGGTTAGTAACACAAACGAGAAGAATAAGCAACACAATTCAATGGGGAAGGATTTAGGTTTTCACAATCGTTCAAAAAGCAAGAAAGAGAATCCTAAAAGCAAGCACAAAAATACATTTTCTAAAATTAAATCTCTGTCCGAGATAAGTATTGGTGAATAAAAATATTCCTATAGGTAGGATAATTATCGACAAAGAAATTTTCTCTGGAGTGGGAAAAGCAGACCAAAGTATGCTATAATGCAATAAAATAGTTATACAAACTTGAATTTGAGGAGGTGATAAGATGACAGCATATATGAGATTAAGATAATACCGCGAGTTGTGTTGCGGTACATCCGTATTACATAACTCG
>NZ_JBQHVP010000040.1:0-6230 GCF_052064435.1 Blautia sp. HCP3S3_B11 | reverse complement strand
TGTTCACTTTGGCAAAATCAAACGCGGTGCAAACGAAAGGGCAGTTTTTCTATAGTTTAAGACTGCTTTTTCGTTTACACCGCTATTGATTGTAGCCTAAAGAATTTCTGGATGAGTATAATATGCGGAAAATAAACTTAACTCCATCTTAAATATAGTGCTGAGTTTCACTGCCATTCTTTAACACCATTTTCACCACACCAAGCAATGCTGCAAACAAAACACCTGCAACCGGCCATACAATCCATGTAATATCCCAGCTCATCGTCCAGAAGCTCCATGCAAGGTAAATCGCTGTAGTCAAGCACCAATATACACCAGAAAACGTGTCAGTCTTTTTCTTAAACAATTTTTCTTCTTTTGTATATTCGCCTTCCTGAAGAAGGGTATCGTAACTGCTTTTTACCATCCCAACACGAACCAACAGATTCACTCCTATTGCAAGTATGAATAGCAGTAATCCAACGGAAAGACCACAGTAATAGTCAGACGTTTCCATGGATCCGGCAATAATTGTCGGAATCACTGCCAGTATACAAAGCACTACCCCAACAGCTGTTCCTCTGATAAAAATCGGTTCATAGGAATCTTTTTTTCTCGTACTATTCCAGATACACCATACTCTGTTTCAAAGCATTCTTTTTCAAAATGTTCCATATGTGATTCTCGCATTCCATATGTAATAAACAAAAAGACGGCTGCCGCAACCATTCCAAGCAAAAAAACACATCCAAATACTGTTGCCAGAGATTCCGAAACATGAAATACGCCATCTTCTGCCATTGTCACAAGAACAATCAATAATATTGGACTTGAGATACACATACTTGTTGCGTTTGCCACTACTTTGGATCCATTTCTTTTCATGTCAAGAAATTCATTTGCATTCTCCATAGTTACTTTTTTCAACGGTTCTGCATAGCTTTCAGTACTTTCGTGATAGGTGATATTTTCTGCTTTCATTTCATCTTTTAATAGGTAATCTGTACTAACACAAAATAGCTCCGACATCTGTAAAATTCTTTGCAAATCTGGAACAGCTCCTGCACTTTCCCACTTAGATACTGCCTGTCTGGATACGCCCAACTGATTGGCTAGTTCTTCCTGTGACTATCCATTCTTTTTTCTTTCCTCTGTAATCTTATCAGTTAAAATCATTTTTTTCTCCTTTTGCAGATTTTATGAGCTCAATATAACAGTTTTGCTGTTTGCATTCCACCATTTCAGGCTGTAAATCTGTCAACCAGCAGTTGCAAATCACAAAAGAACTCGATGAATCCCTATTTTCCAGCAATACAAGCAGGAAATTATTTATCAGCTGTATTGTTTTCCTTTTTCTTATGAGTCGAACCCAAGCAAAGAAATGAAGAACCAAGACAAAAACCGGATGAAGCTTAAATTTGATGATCAGCACCAATAGAACTACGATTCCGACCGCCGCAACGATCATCAGTCTCATTGGATCTGCCACAAAAGTTGTTTCTTCCATTTTTCCTTTGAATTCATCTGATGTATTTACCATGTATTCTATTCATCAAAAATGCAATACTGGAATTTTCTCTAAATTTTTGTATCTGTTTTTGTACATTTTAGCATTTTGACATTGAACCCGAAACACATTATCATAGGAAACAAGAATGATAACTATTAGAAATGGAGCAAATCATACGATGCATTTGTTATCTGAAGAAAAAAGCCTTCCTCAAAAAATATCAGATTCCTCTCTTTGTAGAAACCACCGGAGGTGCACTGCAGGAAGAAACCATCGAGACTCACCGTGAGATTGCAGATGCCATTGCAGCTCATGAGCCCCTCCGGGCACAGGATGCCATGTATCTGCATCTGGTTTACAACCGTAAGAGAATCCAGATGATTAAAAAAGGAGACCTTATATGACACTGCAGCAAATAAGATATTTTATCAGCGTAGCTGAGTCCGGCTCTATCAGTGAAGCAGCCAAGCGTTTGTTTACAGCTCAGTCAAGCATTTCCAGCGCTATTAAGGAAATAGAAAACACATATGACATTACCGCATTTATAAGAGAAAGCACAGGCGTACGTCTTACCAGAAGCGGCGAAGAGCTTTTAATTGAGTTTAAGGGAATTCTAAGCCGTCTTGACTACCTGGATGAGAAATATAACGGTTCCAAAAAACGGCCTTTAGGTCTGTCCGTTTCTGCCCAGCATCACATTTGCGGCATGGCCTCTTTTATTTCTGTCATCAATAAGTTAAATGAACGCTATGGTTCCTATCACTGTGGTTTTTATGAATGCCGTACCTCAGAAGTACTGGATCGCGTAGAACGGGGACTGGACGATTTGGGAATTATTTTTTTCACAGAGCATAGCAAAGGACAGATGATTCAGGAATTAAGAAATCGTGGTATTATTTTTAATCACATTGTTTATCAGACAGCTCATGCTTACATATGCCAAAACCATCCACTTGCCAATAGCCAGGAAATTAATATTGAAGAAATGATACAATATCCTTTTATTTCTTATGATCGTTCACCTGACACGAACCCTGCTTATACTGATCTTATCATTCCAAATTATCAGGTAAAAAAAATAATCCATGTTTCTGACCGGGCAGCTTCCTATTCTGCTATGCGTTATTGCCATGGATTTGCTATTGGAAGTGGTTACAGATCTTTTGATAGTAATTACAGCGACATTATTTCTCTGCCTGTCAAAAACGGAGTTCGCCTTGAGATAGGATGGATTTTGCGTAAAAAGCATACACTTTCTGATACCGCCAGCCGTTTTGTGGAGCTTTTAATGCAGAATGAAGCTGTTTTTATGTAAATAAAGATCCGACGATTTTCTTATAAAAAAATAATGCAGTGAGAAAACCCCTTTCTTGATATAGTGAAAAAAGCGATGGCTTCCCATCGCTTTTTTGTATGTTCGCAGAAACCAGCTCTCATGTTATACTTACAACGTAAATTACTACGCACCTGCACAGAAAAAAAGGAAGGAGTTTCTTATATGGAAAAACTAAAGATTGTCATCAAAAAGTACTGGAAAATTTACCTTGCCGCTCTGGTCATTTCCGCAGTCTGTGATCTGATCGGAACCGTTAAGCTTAACATTGGCGTTGGTACACTTACTCTGTTTCCGATGGTGTTTGCCGTCATATTCGGAGGGCTTTTAGGACCGGATATTTTTAAAGTATTCAAAACTGAGGAATGTAAAATAGGCGGAAGTCTGGTCCTTGTGGTTTTAGCACCTTTTATGGCTAAAATGGGCATTTCTTCCGGTGCAAATCTTGCAAAACTGGTTTCAGTGGGTCCTGCATTACTTCTTCAGGAATTCGGAAACCTTGGAACGATTCTTTTATCTATGCCTCTCGCATTATTGCTTGGTTTAAAGAAGGAATCTATTGGTGCATGTTACTCAATTAACCGTGATTCAAACCTTGGATTAACTACAGATATTTTTGGACCGGACGCTCCGGAAACAAAAGGAACCTTTGCAGTTTATATCGTAGGTTCTGTAATCGGAACAGTATTTATCAGTATTCTTGCAAGCGTTGTAGCTTCCTGGAATATTTTCGATCCTATTGCTCTTGGTATGGCCAGTGGAGTAGGAAGTGGATCCATGATGACTGCTGCTGCCGGAACATTAGGTGAAATATACCCACAGCAGGCAGAAAAGATTATGATTATGGGTGGTGCCAGTGATATGCTGACCGGTATTACCGGAATTTACATGGGTACTTTCGTAGGCCTTCCTCTTGCCAAAAAATTATACGCAATTTTAGAGCCTAAGATTGGACGCAAAAATAATCAGGAGGTTAAATAAATGGTCAGAAAATACTTCGTACAGCAGCTTGGACTGCTTCTCATGGTGTCTGTGATTATAATACTTACAAATATAATTGGTTACAAAATGCCTGTAAAAGATTCCATTATTGGAGTTCTTTTACTGAGTGCTATTTCTCTTATCGGTCTTACTATAAGTAAATTTATGAGCCGATTTGTTAAGCTTCCTTCTATGATGTATGTATCCCTTCTCGGGCTGCTTCTTGCATGTCCTGTTTCGCCGGTAAAAGATATCGTAGTTGAAACTACAACTCCTGTTGCATTTTTAGCTCCGGCTACAGCACTTGGTGCATTTGCCGGTATTTCTCTGGGAAAAGATTTAAAGGATTTTACAAAAATGGGATGGAAGCTGGTATTGATCACTTTATTTGTAATTACCGGAACCTTTATATTCTCCGCTCTTGTTGCAGACATTGTTTTGAAAATGACAGGAGCCATTTAACAATCATATGAGATGAAATGAGGTAGATTATGGAAAACTATGATATTTTAATCAAAAATTGTCAGGTTCTGAATCCTGATATGAGCGTTTCATCCACCTGTTCCGTAGGAATTAAAGACACTTGGATTAAAAAAATCGGTTCAGCAGATGAATTCGTTGATAGTGTTGCCACAGAAACACTTGATGGAAAAGGTAAGCTTGTTATGCCAGGTTTGATAGACGGTCATACACATACCTGTCAGCAGCTGTTAAGAGGTCGTGTTGCTGATGAATATCCTATGGTTTGGACTCGTTTCCTGGTTCCCTTTGAAAGCAATCTTCTCCCGGAAGATTCTTACGTCAGCGGACAGTTAGCCTGTCTGGAAATGATCAAAAACGGAACTACTGCTTTTGCTGATTCCGGCGGTGTACATATGGAACGTGTAGCTGATGCAGTTATAGAATCCGGCATGAGAGCCGCAATAGCGAAATCCACAATGGATATGGGCAATGCTATTACAGGCGCAATGAAGGAGACTGCATCTGAAGCTATAGACCATACAAAAGAGCTGTATAAGAACTATCAGGGAGCCGGCGATGGCCGTGTGGATATCTGGTTTGCTATTCGTCAGGTAATGACCTGCTCCAGAGATCTCATCACCATGGTAGGTGAATGTGCTAAAGAACTTCATACAGGCATCCATGCACATTTATGTGAGCATAAAGATGAAGTTAGCTTTTGCCTGCAAAATTATCAAAAACGTCCTGCTGAATTTTTAGATGAAATGGGAATTTTGGGTCCAAATCTTCTGACCGCACATAATGTTATGCTGTCAGACCATGATATTGCATTGATGGCAGAACGAGGAGTAAAAATGATCCATTGTCCAAGAGCCAACCTGGCAAATCATGGCTTCCCGAAGGCTCCTCAGATTCTGGAAGCTGGTGCAAGTGTAGGTTTGGGTTGTGATGGAGCTGCTCCTTCCAACCTGGATATTTTCGATGAGATGAAGGTTCTGCGTTATTCTATGCTGGCTTATTGGGGACTTCCTTCTTTTAATCCGGTAGTTATGACCTGCCCGACTCTTTTGAAAATGGCTTCTCAGGGAGGAGCAAATGCTATCGGACATGGCGATATTCTGGGATCTGTAAATGAAGGAAAGAAAGCTGATCTGATTCTTTTAAATATTGATCAGCCGCATATTACACCAACTCAGAATCTTGTAAATACTATTGTAGATGCTGCAAATGGACATGATGTAATCGATTCCATCATCAATGGAAAGCTTGTTATGAAAAATCGTGAGGTACTTACATTAGATGAAGAGCGAATTCGCTTTGAAGCTACACAGCATATGAATGAAATCATAAAGAGAGCTTATTAAAAAAAGCAAAAGACTGCTATACCAGAATTTATCAGAGCCTGGTGGAAGTAAAAGAGGCTGTAAAAAATCTTGTGTCTTTGGAAAGTGGAGACTATGAGAAAATCTCTGTAAATTAGATTCTTCTATGATAATGAATGGTGAAAAGCTTACAAATCAGGCTTTTCACCATTGTTTTATATATAACAGTTACTGCCAGGCATGTCATTTCTTTGCACAATAAATACACTTGTCACAGCTATTTGCAATTGTCTTAGGCATATCACCGCCTTCGACATAATCTGGATTATTAATGCGTAATGGACAGGTTTTGACCCCACCAATCTCGGCGGGAATAGGACAACGTCCGTCCATTTTCATATCGAATTGTTTCTTCATCTCATCCTGTTTTACTTTCTCATAATCACCACAACTAAACATAAACAACGAAACAATTTGATTCATACGTTTTTTCTCTCCAAACTCTGTTCAATTACCGCTTTACCATTCTGTTAATCCTCGTCAAAATTCAAATTGAACAAAATCGCTGCGCGATGGCCTGCCAAGGCTGTGGCGCAGTTTTCTACTTTTTCTAAAATAGGCAGTGACAGGATTGTCCCAA
>NZ_JBQHVP010000039.1:0-7313 GCF_052064435.1 Blautia sp. HCP3S3_B11 | reverse complement strand
ACTGCGATGGCATAAATTGCTATTTTGTTAGCTGAAATATTGAATTTTCAAGGTGCGAAGCCCATTTGGGGTATGGGAAGTCTTAGTTATTTAGTTGTATTTGTCTGACTGTTCTGATCCGGTATGAATTTCATAATATCGGAAATCTCACAGTTGATAACCTGACACAGTGTATTCAGAGTGGTAGTCGTGATCGGTCTGCCGCTTCTGAGGCGCTGGATCGTGTCAGGAAGGATTCCATGCCGGTTGATCAAAGCATATGTGCTGATCTGGCGATCGGCAATGGTTTTCCAGAATGGTTCATAAGAAATCATAGCATTCACCTCAATATAATAGAAATGTTAACATGATTCTTATTACCTATATGTATGTTTAAACATCTATTTTATGAAACACAAAAAACGGAAAAGATATTCAAAAACGTAAAATTACGGAAAAGATATTGAAGGGAAGAAAAAAGAGGAAGTGAGAAAACGATGGGATTTTTTGAAAAAGTGACAGAAGTGTTAAAACCGGTCGGGAAAGAGGCTGCGAAAGCTGTAAAAAATATGGCAATTTCCATTTTAAGGAAAAAGAATGCAAAATTCAGATTTTGTCCCAAATGCGGGAAAGAAATCAAAGAGAAAAAAGGTAAGTTCTGTCCGAACTGTGGAGCTTTACTTGAAGTAGCAGAAAATATAAAAAGAGCAGGCAGGGATACGAATCAGAAAAAGAAAGAAAAGCTGCAAATGCCACAAAAACCGGAGCGTATTTTAATTGCCAGTGCAGTATGTGTTGCAGTAATCGTTTCGGCTGTAACTGTCAGAAATTTTTATCCGGGAAAATCGCATGTCGCTTCAGTTGCTGGAATGAAAGCAGGTGAAAAAGAAGTATTAAAACCACATTTCAATAAAAGCATTTTGCCGGACAGTTTTTCCAAAAAGCAGAAGCAGGAACTGAAAAAAATATATGAAAGTGCTTATGAAGATGAAGCTTCTGCATTGGATGAATATATTGTTGCAAGAGCAAAGAGCGTTGATGAGGATGGCAGTAAGAACAGTGAATTTGATGAGGTATTGAATACTACCGAAAATCTGTATCAGATGATCAATCAATGGGATCCAAATCTGAAAAATGTTCTTGCGGAAGAAGCTGGATACCAGATGGGAGACAGTCCATTGCAGGAATATGCCATTGAGAGTGGAGTAGGAGCCTTACTTGGAGATGATGAACTTGGACAGACATTACGAAGTGTGGCTGTAGCTGCCGGATATTCTTTTATAAAAATGGTGGAGGACTGGAGTTCAGCTCAGGATGAGACGACAATGGTAGCAGACAGTATGCTTCCCGTGCAGGTAAATGAAAAATATATTTTATCCAGAACATACGGAAATATTGGCCAGATGTTTGATGAAATTGAGTTGAAAGAAGGCTATACGATCGTAAAGAAAATATTGGATGAACGTCTGGAGGCACTGCGAACCCAAAGTCCATTGGTGGATGATCTGACCGAAATGGATTCATACGATACCTGGATCATGGCAGAAAAGTGTAGTGCCAGAACAGAAGCTATCAATCAGAAAAAAACAGAAAGATACCAGAGGCTTTATCAGGCAAAAAGCCGTCTTCTGGAAGCAATTGGCATCCAGGATGTAACTGCGGTACTTGGAAATATGGAGCAGGATGAGAAATCAGCAGATATGGATGAAGACTGGAATACAGACGAAGAAGAGGATACAGACTTAAATGATCAGCTTGGCAATATTACTGAGCAGTATATTTATGAACTCTCGGATGATAAAGGAAAAGTTTACAGTATGTTTTCAATGCCAACTGTGAATGTGGGAAGTGCATTAAATGAAAAAGGAATGTATTCACTTACGATTGGAACTCTGGAAGATGAATGTGAATATCATGTGGTTCTGGATAAAGATGGAAGGATTCTGTTTAAAAGTCAGGAGCAGACAGAGGAGCAGGAAAAATGCATTTATTATGATATAACACCAAGCGGAAATGTTCTGAGAAAAACCTTTCATTCTGATTTTGAACATGGTGATTATCAGGTCCTTGAATGGGTGAAACCAGATGGAACCAGTAAGAAATTGCTGGAGGGTGGATATATTACGCTGTATACAGATGAAAATGGATATCTAACAGATCGTTATTGGAAACTGGGAGAGGAACAGAGTTATTACAGCGATTATTATGGATATACATGTGGATATACAAATGGAGACAGTCAGCAGACAAGTGGAATTATTGATATCAACAGAGGAAAACTGATTACGGATGATGAATACAATGAAATTATAGCTTCCCAGAACAACGCAGATACCAGTGAAGGAATCCGCTTAAATGAAAAGTATGTGCTGACAGAGAATAAAATTGTTGATAATTCAGGAAATACAGTTAAAAAAGTGGATAATGGGAGAGGCGTTAAAGATATTCGATACACAAACGGTGAATACTGGATCGTGACAAACTCCGACTGGTATTATATTCTGGATGATAAATTTTCACAGGTTCTGGCACCGGTCAAAATGCCGGTAAACAGTGATTATCGTATTCTGGAAGAGGGTTTGTTTATTGAAAATGCTTCAAAAGATGGAGATGATGATCTACGTCCGGATTATGCAGGAAGTTGTTCTCTGTATAATGATAAAGGGGAAGTGGCGTTAGATATAAAAGATGTATATATCAGTGATCTGAATGGATATATCTGTGGAAATGAAAATGTTGGCTGGACGAACCTTCGGACAGGAGAGCAGATGTTTTTGTCTTTGACAGACGGAATTACGGTTCAGCAGTGGGATACAGAAGCATAGATTTACCAAAGCCATAAATAGCCGAAGCCGATAGATAACTGAGAATTGGAAAAACGATTAAAAATCATCAAAACTGATAAAATGATCAGAAATTAAAAAGCTCTGGCATCCTGAAAATTGGTTCCGTATAAAAAATCAGGATTGCCAGAGTTTTTTTGCAAAATATAAAACTTTTTCCGCTTTTCATTTGTCAGTTTAGTGAAAGGAGAAAAATTTCTATTTTTACAAAAAACTTTATTTATATGGGAGAAACTGCAAATGTGGAAATGAGCAAATTTATGAAGTGGTTTGTGAGTCTGCTGCAAAGAGAAAGGGGATATACACAAATGTCAAAGAAAGATAAAGAGCAGATATATCTGAAAACTGTCAAACAAAAGAAATAACAGAAAGACAATACCAAAAAATAAACTGTTGAATCGGAAGGTTAAAAAATCTATAATAAAAACGACACTGATAAAGAAGGAGAAATCTATACAAATGAATTACAAACAGGCTGTGGAAGCAGCACTTCAGGGAAATGCGGATGCGTTTTCAGCACTTTATGAATCAACGCAGAACAATATGTATTATCTGGCCTTGAAATATATGAAAAATCCGGATGATGCGAAAGATGTTCTTCAGGATGCCTATATAAAAGCATGGCAGTCATTGCCGACATTGAAAGATCCGGAACATTTTCCGGCATGGCTTGGAAGAATCGTGGCAAATACCGCCAAAAATATGCTTGTAAAGAAAAAACCGGACCTGTTTTCGGAACTGGAAAAGGAAAATGAGGACGGAGATGAGTTCGTTTTCCAGATAGAAGATGAAAATACATCGTATCAGCCGGAACTGAATTATACACAAAAAGAAACACAGATTCTGGTGAGAGAACTGATTGACAGTCTTTCCGATGAACAGAGATTCTGCATCCTGATGTATCATCTGGAAGGGCAGAGTATCAAAGAAATTGCGGAGACATTGGATGTATCTGAAAATACGGTAAAATCCAGACTTAATTACGGAAGAAAAGCCTTAAAGAACAAAGCAGAAGAACTGAAAAAGAAAGGATACCAGCTCTACAGTATTGCTCCACTGCCACTCTTACTGTACCTGCTCCGCAGCGAAAGCAAGTCTCCTGCATTTACGCATGCAGCCAAAACAGTTATGCTTTCCAGAAAAGAAACCATTATGCAGCATGCAGGACAAAGTGTGCAGCTTTATAAGAATAATAACGGAAATGGAAGCGACAACGCCGGAAACGGTAATAATAACCGGAACGACAAAGGAAAAAATGTTTCCGGAACAGTTGCGAAATCAGCCGGTACAGCAGCAAAGCATTCCTTCTTGGCAAGCACAGCAGGAAAAACAGTTCTGGGTATAGCAGCAGGGCTTATTATCGGAGGAGGCTGTGCAGCAGGTGTGATATACCTGCATGATACTTTAACAGCGGTACCGGTAACTCAATATGAACCAGAGGGAAATGAAACAGAACAGACAACAGAGGAAGAAGCTTCCCGAAATACTGCGGATATTACAGAAACCCCACAGGCAGAGACGAATCAGGAAGAAGAGACGCAGGCAGAAGCAACACCTACACCGTCTCCGACACCAGAACCATCCCCGACGCCGGAATCGGCAGAGAAAATACTGGCAGATGATGAATATTCTTCTAAGATTGCCGGAAATCTGACCAAAGAAGAAATGGAATTTGTCTTGGCATATGGACCACAGGAAATGCCGATAGATGGAGACTCATATATGCCATATGCGATTACGCAGTTCGCACAGGGCAGAACAGCAGCCGGGGAGACATTCCTGCCAGAAGTCGGTCGTGGCACAAATGGATCCTATTTTTACAATCTGGCACAGTTTAACCGTTTGTATTCCGCATTTACTTCTTTCCAGCTTTCAGAAGATAATGACAGTGACACGGAATATGGTATAAATGTAGAAGGAGATAACATCTCTGTAATTCCGGGAACAATGGAATGGCATGCAGAGTGTACAATAAATTCAGCAGAATATACAGACACGGAGATGAAAATCCATTATACATATTTGAAAAGAGATCCGGAAGACGGAGAGTCAACGATCAATAAGGTGGCGACCCTGAAACCGGCAGAGAATAATCTGTATCGTATTACAAAAATAGAAGAAGATACGGGGGCAGCAGATAATCTGGAAACAGAAGCGGTACAGGAAACAACTGCGGCAGAAGGTGAGTCGGATTCGGTTACAGCAGCTTACCAGGCTGTTCTTGAGCAGATTGCGGCAGCTCAGCCGGAAACAGAGTTTAGTGAGGAACTTGGAGAAGCACAATATTCTCTGGAAGGAATGCCAGTCTATACATTATATGATATGAACCAGGATGGAACAGACGAGCTGATCGTGGGACAGGGATTTTACGAAAGCAGTCCGATTGGGGAAATGGTTTATCGTGTGTATACCTGTGAAAATGATGGCTCCGGATACCAGGCAAAAAAAGTCAGCGGAACCTGGGGTGATAACTGTTCTATTTTCCGTGCTCCGGATGGAAATGGACTGTATTCTTATTATTTTTCGAGAGGAACTGGAAAAGAAAGCTACACACGGATCACGATTCAGGACGGAACAATCGTAACAGATCTTACAGATTATGAGACACTGATGGGCTCAGAGGAATCCAATTCATTTTATGAGCAGTACCACCTGAACATGACAGACGTCTCTGATCTGAGCGCACTGGGAAATTGATGTTTCTGTTCTGAGTGCACTGGAAAATTGGTGAGAATGGATAAATGTTGTATTGACCATAAAATCATGTAGCAGTACAATAATCTTACAAAAAATACTCAGAGATGAGTGAGAAAGGGAGAAAAAGTTTATGAAAAAAACGATGAAAAAACTCATTGCATTAGCAGTAGTATTTGTCATGCTGCTGACTGCAGTTCCGGCGTTTGCTTCCGGACAGTCCTGCATCTACGGAGAAGACACAGTATCCGCAGTATTTTATCCAAATCAGAAGATGCACAACCAGTACTTTGGAAGTGTAGGAAGCACAAAGAAAATACAGGTAAAATCCAGCAACTCCAGAGTTGGAGTGTGCGTTACAGAAAAGTATGAGTATGGCTATAGTCTTTATTTCAGAGCAAAAAGACCAGGAACAACAACTCTGACAATTAAAGTTGGAAATGAAACAAAAAAGGTTAAGGCAATTGTAGCAAATTACACGAATCCGGTATCTTCCATTAAGCTGGGAAGCACAACAATTTCCGGAAGAAAATTCAATAAAGCGGACAAAATTACTGCAAGCTATGCACCACATGCCAATAAAAAAGTAAAAGTCAATGTTACAGGAAAAAAAGGATGGAAAGTTCTGTGTGTTGATTACTTAAAGAAGGGCTGGATGAAAACAGAAAGAGTAAAAAACGGAGCGAAAATACCTGTAAATGGAGGACGTGGCTATATCGTTATGGTAACACTGGAAAATGAAAAAACCGGTTTACAGGAAATGGTACAAGTGACTTTAAACTAAAACCTGAAAATATAAAAGCGTAAAAGAACGCTGCATTTCAGGAAAAACATAGATGCAGCGGTTCTGATATAAGGAAAAGAAATTATGAAGAAATTTTTAAAACAGATTTTGACAATTACATTAAGTGTTATGATGATTCTGGCAGCAATTCCTGTTCAGGCAGCAGCACCATCTTATCTGACGAAGAGCAAGACGATCACTCTGTATACGGGAAAAACTGCAAGACTTATGATGTATCAGAAAACATGGCTTGGCTTTTTTGCATCAGGAGTGGACAAAGTTAAATCTGTGAAAAACAGCGATCCATCTGTTGTGGAAGTATCAGCAGAATACGGAAGTATCTATGCAGCTCCGAAGAAAACGGGAAAAACCGTGATCACAGCAACAGATGGAAAAATTACTAAGAAATGTACTTTAAAAGTAAAAAAATATGAAAATCCGGTTGCATCTGTAAAAGTCGGAAATAAAACTGTTCCGGGCAGTAAGTTTGATGCAGATGCATATAGAGTTTTAAATTACTCTCAGTTTGCAAACAAGAGGAAAAAAATAACATTCAATCTGAAAAAGGGATGGTCAGTACAGGAAACATATTATGCACAGAATGGATGGATGAAATCGGAAGATATGCAAAATGGTGAGATTATCACAATTAAAGGCGGTAAAGGATTCCAGGTTGGTGCGGTAGTAGTGAACGACAAAACCGGACAGAGAGAAGACCTTCTTCTCTGGTTTAAATAAAAATAAGAAAATATTCTGGAGCATGATATGATTCTTTCGAGGGTCTATTGTTTCAGGATAGTCGAGAGATCTTTTTCAAAAAATAAATCTTTTTGGAGAGGTCTCTTTTTGTTATGAAAGTGCTGGAATTGCTATAGATCTGCTTTTAACCGAAAAAACGAAAACGCCCGAAACCCTGTAAATACACAATGTCATTAACTTAAAAGCAGAAGATATTTATTCCTAAAAGGATTAGATATCTCCTGCTTTTTTTGATATGCTTATATTGTAAAAAG
>NZ_JBQHVP010000038.1:0-7428 GCF_052064435.1 Blautia sp. HCP3S3_B11 | reverse complement strand
AGAATCAGTCCTATTACAGCACAGGAAACAACCTCTCCGACACCTACAGTCAGCATCATAAGCGGAATCGGAAGATTCACTCCGTATCCGACAAATATTGAACTTTCTGGGGTAGAAGTCAGCCTGGTAAATGTTATGAGCAGAGAGTATGTGTTAAAACAGTTTATCAAGTTAATTTCGCCGGAATATGATTACATCCTGATTGATAATATGCCATCGTTAGGAATGCTCACTGTAAATGCACTTGCAGCAGCTGATTCGGTTATCATCCCGGTTATGGCACATTATCTTCCGGTTAAAGGTCTCGAACAGTTGATGCAGACAATATATAAAGTCAGGAAGCAGATAAATCGAAAACTTCAAATTGACGGAATCTTACTTACCATGGTGGATCGCAGAACAAATTTTTCAAAAGAGATTATAGAATTACTTCATGATAATTATGGAGAATATATCCATATTTTTGAGACTGCAATTCCGTTTTCTATAAGAGCTGCAGAGACGAGTGCTGAGGGAGTAAGTATTTATAAACATGATCCCAAAGGACGTGTTGCCGAAGCATATAAGAAACTGGTAGAGGAGGTGATTGATGATGGCAGTGAAAGAGAGTAGTGCTTCAAAGATAAAATTCAAAGGTGTAGATGCACTGTTTGGATTGTCAGAGGAGCAGGAGTGTGTGCGAGAAATTCCACTGGACGAGCTGGATACATTCAAGAACCATCCGTTTAAAGTATTCAGGGATGACAAAATGGAGGAAATGATTGAAAGTATTTCAGAATATGGAGTTCTTGTGCCAGGAATTGCAAGACCTTCAAATTCTGGGGAAAAGGATTATGAATTAGTAGTGGGGCACAGAAGAAAATATGCTTGCAGAGAATTGGGATTGAAAACAATGCCGGTTATTATCAGAGATATGTCTGATGATGAAGCAACTGTAGTTATGGTCGATTCCAATATTCAAAGAGAAAACCTGCTGTATAGTGAGAAAGCATTTGCATACCGCATGAAGTATGAAGCACTGAAACGTCAAGGCAGAAGAACAGATCTAACTTTGGTCCAAGTTGAACCAAAGTTAAAAAAAAGATGGGCAGCTGAGATGGTAGGAACAGAAGTCGGGGAAACAATGAGTACAATCAAACGATATATACGATTGACCTATTTGTCGAATTATTTGCTGGAGTTTGTAGACAAAAATGAATTGCCATTCACTGTTGCAGTAGATCTATCGTATTTAAAAAGCAATGAGCAGTCGTTATTATTGGCGTTCATAGGAACAACAAAGAAAATGCCTAATGGATCTCAGGCAAAAAAATTGAAAGAACTTAGTCAGCAAAAAGAATTGACTGGGGAAGATATTGAGAAAATTCTTAGAGGAGAAGCAAAAGTGAATTACCAGAAAATCAGCTTTTCAGAAAAGCAACTGCAAAAATATTTTCCACCAGATTATAAGAAAGAACAAATTGAAAAAATTATATTTCAGTTATTAGATTCGTGGAAGGCACAAACAGAACAAAGGGGATGATAGAATGGAATATGATAAGCAAATAAGATATAATGATAGCCAGATGGAAAGATATCAGGCATATATTTCTAGAGTACAGAAGATAAACAGATTGGATAAGAGGACAAAAGAAATGACGATTGGAGATGTAATTAAAAAATCAATTCTGCCACTGGCATTTATGGTATTCTGGTTTTGGATGACAAAAACAATTATGAAAGTCAGCGGACAGACGGATTGGTTCTGGTGGATATTTATTGCCGGATTACCATTTGGAATACATAAAATGCGGCTGATTCTAATCCCAAGAGGAATGGATACCACAGCAACACTTGGTATGGCTGCATTAAGTGTCATTATTGGAGCATTGATCGGAAGTATCATGATTCCAGTGTATGTGATCAGAGCGATATACGTTTTTATACGGTATATCATTGAAAGGTAGAAAATTAGTTTGATAAGAGGCAGGCTTGCGAAAACAAAAATCGTAAAACAGAATGCTGGGATGGTCAATATCGAGATCACGGACAAAAATATCAAGTCCTTTGAACGGTATGCCAGAAAATACGGGATCAATTATGCTCTGAAAAAAGACAAGAGCAAAGAGCCACCGGTTTATCTGGTATTCTTCAAGGGACGTGATCAGGATGCCCTCAATGCTGCTTTCCGTGAGTTTTCCCAGAAACAGATTCAAAAAGCGAATAAGCCTTCCATTCATAAGCGTCTTGCAGCTTACCGGGCAATGATGCCAAAGAAGACGAAGGACAAAGTAAAGAACCGGCATCAGGAGCAGAGTCGATGAAAAAGAAAAGCGGCAAAACTCTGATGCAGAAGTGGAAGAATAAAATCGGGGGTAAGCTGTCCGCCCTGGATAAAAAGAAACTGGTTCTAACAAATATCCCTTATACTCTGGCTGCTTTCTATGCAGACCGGGCATTTTTTCTTTACCGGAACAGTCCGGGAGAAGATATTGGGAACAAACTTTTATATGCAATGGAACACGCAGACCGGATTTTTGCTGGTTTTGTGTTAAGCAATAACTGGAAAGATCTGCTAGCAGGAATTGTTATTGCGGTCGTTCTGAAAGTGTTGGTCTGGCAGAAACAGGCAGACGCAAAGAAATTACGGAAAGGTATCGAGTATGGTTCAGCCAGATGGGGAACCGCAGAGGATATCAAGCCTTATATGTCGGAAGATCCATGGATGAATATTCCGTTGACAGCAACAGAAGCACTGACCATGGAGAGCAGACCGAAGCAGCCGAAGTATGCAAGAAATAAAAATATAGTGGTCATCGGCGGCAGTGGTTCCGGTAAGACATGTTTTTTTGTAAAACCATCGGTCATGCAGATGAACTGTTCCATGGTCATTACAGATCCGAAAGGCACTTTGATTGAAGAGTGCGGGAAGATGTTAGCAAAGGGACCACCTAAGAAAGATAAGAATGGAAATATCATGAAAGATAAATATGGAAAAGTGGTACATGAGTCATATGTGATTAAGGTTCTGAATACCATCAATTTTTCCAAGTCCCTTCATTACAATCCATTTGTTTATATACGGTCTGAAAAAGATATCCTGAAGCTGGTGACAACAATCATTGTAAATATCAAAGGCGAAGGGGAAAAAGCTTCCGAAGATTTTTGGGTGAAAGCAGAGAAATTGCTGTATACAGCACTGATTGCTTTTATCTGGTATGAAGGTGATGAAGAGGAAAAGAATCTGAATACCCTTCTGGATCTTTTGAATGAAAGCGAAACCCGTGAAGAGGATGAAACTTACCAGAATCCAGTAGATATGATGTTCCAGGAACTGGAAGAAAGAGATCCGCAGCACTTTGCGGTCAGACAGTATAAAAAATACAAAATGGCGGCTGGTGTTATAAGCTTGAAGAGACTTCTTAATCATCATTTTTTAAGAAATTGGAGCTCCAAAATGATTAAAAAGTCTCTTGAGGCTTATTTTTTGCCCAAAAAACAAAATTGTACTTTTTTAAAAACATTCTGGGAGAAGGCAACATTTATGCCTCTCCGGGCTGGATAAGTGTAAGGAAATTTTCAAACCGACACAAAATCCAGAGAAATTTAAAAAAGTTACGTTACTACCTTGTAAAACAGCGTCCGAAAGATGGGTTAAGTGAGAGGAACTTTTTTGAAGATCCTTACACGAACCTTGACAACGGAGCAGCCTGTCCATAGTGATACCAGATTTGAATGTGCATCCAGCATGTCTTTTCTGGCAAATACGTCCCGGAAACATCGGAACCCGGTACAGGAACGGATATGGAATGAAAACAGGAAATGAAAAATGAAAGGAAGGAGGAAAACGGATGCAGGAGAAACTTACCGCATTGTATGAGCGTCTTAGCCATGATGATGACCTTATGGGCGAGAGCAACAGTATATCGAACCAGAAGCAGATGCTTTCAGAATATGCAGAATCCCATGGACTTACCCCATATATCCATTTTACGGATGATGGTATATCCGGTACAAGGTTTGACCGCCCGGGATTTGTCAGCATGATGGATGCTATCAAAGCCGGGCAGATCGGGACGGTGATCATAAAGGATATGAGCCGGTTGGGACGTGATTATCTGATAGTCGGTCAGATTCAGGAAATGCTGCGGCAGAAGCAGGTCAGGCTGATCGCTATCAATGATGGTCATGACAGTCTGAATGGGGATGATGATTTTCTTCCTTTCCGAAACATTATGAATGAGTGGTATGCGAAAGACACGAGCAAAAAGATCCGGTCTACCTTTAAGGCAAAAGGAAATTCCGGGAAGCACGTTGCAAGCACCACACCATACGGATATCTGAAAGACCCGGAAAATAAGGAACACTGGATCGTGGATGAAGAGGCTGCACAGGTTGTCCGCAGGATTTTTCAGATGACAATGGACGGATATGGTCCTTACCAGATCGCAAAGAAGCTGAAAGAAGATCAGGTGGAGATCCCGGCGGTACACATGGCAAGGCATGGGGCAGGATTATGGCAGGGAAGAGTGGACGAGATCAAAGACCCCTATGCGTGGGGTTCGTCGACGGTGGCAGGGATCCTGAAAAAGCGGGAATATCTTGGTCACACGGTTAATTTCAAGACCAGAAAGCATTTTAAGGACAAAAAGAGCCATTATGTGTCAGAAGATAACTGGACGGTATTTGAGGACACGCAGGAAGCGATCATTGATCAGGAAACCTTTGATAATGTCCAGAGAATCCGGAAGAATGTCCGCAGATATCCGGATGGATGGGGAGAAGCACATCCATTGACAGGGCTGATGTATTGTGCTGATTGCGGTGCGAAAATGTATGTGCACCGGGTAAATAATGGGAAAAGGATCCCGTAATATACCTGTTCTGCATATAGCAAAGTTCCGGTTGGAACACTCTGCCCGACACAGCACAGGATCAATGCGGATATTGTGATGGAGCTGATAAAAGATCTGTTGAAAGCTATCGCAGAATATTCCCATCTCAACCGGGAAGAGTTCATTGAGACAGTGAAGACAACACAGAGTTCCCAGCAGTCCAGTGAAATCGTGAGGCTGAAAAACAGGCTGGCAGAAGCGAAAAAGCGTCTGCAGGAACTGGAAAAACTGATCTGTCGGATATATGAAGATAATATCCTTGGTAAACTGCCGGATGAACGTTACACAGTCCTTGATGGGCAGTATTCCAAAGAACAGAAAGAACTGACAGCGGAAATTTCGGAATTGGAAGCAGAGGTAGCCGGATATGAAAATAGCAGACGGTCAGCGGAAAGATTTATTGCACTGGTAGACAAATATCAGAATTTTGATGAACTGACCACATATATGCTTAATGAGTTCGTGGAAAAGATTCTGGTGCATGAGAGGGACAGGAAAGGAAGCCAGCAGACCACACAGGAGATTGAGATTTATTTTAATTTCGTGGGAAGGTATCTTCCTCCGCATTTTGGAGAAGTCCAGCTGACATCGGAAGAGGAAGAAGAACTACGGAAGCGGGAAGCAAGGAAAGACAGACTGCACCAGAATTATCTGAGGCGGAAGGCAAATGGCAAGCAGAAAGAATATGAGGACAAGGTAAAAGAGAAAAAGAAAGCGGAAATCGAAGCAAAAAAGGAAGCAATCCGGCAGGAAGATATTGCAAAAGGTGTGTTCGTGCCGGTGCCGATGCTTCCGACTGCGGAACCGAAGAAAGGAGTGGCAAGTGTATGAAAGAATTGAAACCAGTGATACATGATGAAAAGAACGGACTGGATTATATTCTTGTGGGAGATTATTACATCCCGCTGATCCAAGTGCCGGAAGAGACCAGAGATATTGGTTTTTATGGAAGTCTCCGAAGAAATTATCTGAAAGATTATAAAAAAGCCCTTTATTCCCAGCTGATGCTGACCGGGAAACTTTGGACGTATCTTGCTGATCTGAATGAGATCTGTGTGGAACGCAGAGATAAATGATGGATCAGCTTATGGAAGCAGAGGATGTCACAGAGGAATTAAAAGGCAGAGACCAGATGGAATGGATTCGTAGGGTAAATAACATCCGAAACCGGGTGGATGAAGTGATACTGAATGAATTGGTTTATGTGTAGGGGGATGCTTATGAGATACCGGATTGAATATGCAGATGGAAAGTGCTGTAATTTCGCCAACAGCCGGAAAGACCTTCTGGATTGGCTAAAACTCTTAAAGGACGAAGAGATTACAGATATTCGGAAAATCTACAAAAACGGCGTGACAGATTCCGTACTTGAGAAGTATCGAAACTATGTGAACAGAAATGCCGGATAGGAAGGAGAAGACAGGATGAAAGCCATACATTTTATTTTGAAAATCATGTTCCTGCCTGTGATGGCTGCTCTGGGAGTCATAAGATTGTTTGCGGAGTTCCTTGCAGGAATATCAGCAGTCATCTTCCGGGTAATTGCAGGATTCTTTCTTCTGACCGCCCTGCTAAGCTATGGCTTGGGGCTGGAAAGTTCCGGGGAATGCCTGAAAATGGTATTGGCTGGTTTCCTGTTTTATCTCCTGCCATGTACGGTTGAAATCGTGATTGCGGGAATCGTCTTTTTAGAAGAATGGATTCGCTCTATAACATAGGAAGAAAGGGACACGATTATGAAAAGAGAATTAGTGGAAAGCTACTTCGACTGGAATGAGATCAGGCTGGAGGCATATTTACGGATTGACCCGGAGCTGATCGAGTTGGAAAGAGAATGTGAGGCAACAATGGATGAATTGAAGCCATACATTGAAAAATATGGTCATGAGTTTTGGACGATCATTGATCGGATCGTATCGGCAAGACACGCAGTAGAAGCCTATATTAGCCGGGAAATGTATATCCGAGGATTTTTGGATTATGAACGTCTGGTGTGTGAGATAGAAAGGGATGTATAAAGATGAAAGAGGAAGCATTAAAGGAATTTGTGGACAATGTCATTCAGGAACGGATGCAGAGCGCATTCAGCCAGATGAAAGCCGGGAAAAAACCAGATGACGAGGATGATGTGGAACAAAAGTATGAGGAAGCGGTGGCATTGCTGCCAGAGGATAAGCAACAGGCAGTCAGGGCATACTGTGATGCTATTTTTGACAGCGGTGCGGATGCTGAGCAGTTCTTTTATCGGTTGGGACTGAAGGATGGAATTCGGTTGTATAAGACAGTAAAAAGTATCATCAAGGGAATATCTTAAATGGATTGGAAAATGTTATTTAAAATTCACATGTGCTACCATAACTCGGAAAACATATGGAATAAGGAATTTTTTTGTGATATACTGTTCTATAAATCGTTGTTTGGCGATTTGGTAAATTCTGATAAATTAATTTTATAGGGAACAGAAACTTCTTTAGGCTAGAATCAATAGCGGTGTAAACGAAAAAGCAGTCTTAAACTATAGAAAAACTGCCCTTTCGTTTGCACCGCGTTTGAT
>NZ_JBQHVP010000037.1:0-8637 GCF_052064435.1 Blautia sp. HCP3S3_B11 | reverse complement strand
ATCTGCAATGGAAAGCCGCAGAAAACCGGGATTTTTTATGATTTTATTTCGTTCTTTTTTCTTTAGGTGGAAAAATTACTGGAAGTTCACAACTACATTTCAAATTTCAGTTTGGTGTAGTCGGTATCTCTCTGCTCTTTGAGGTCGGCGTATTCCTGCTTCCATTTGGAGATAGAGAATGACATCACCGACATATTTCTCATTGGCCAGTATGGTTTCGATGGTACGCTTCGACCAGGTGCTTTTTCCTCTGGAAGTCAAAATTCCCTTTTCTTCCAGATACTTCTTAATCCCGCCGATACTATATCCATCCAGGTACATCTGGAATATCTGCCGTATGACTTCTGCCTCCGGCTCGTTGATTACCAGGCTGCCATCTTCGGCATTGCTGTATCCGTAGCATTTTCGATTATAGAGCTGAGCATCCGGGTTCTGGGCTGCCTTATCCAGGCTCCACTTGATATTCTCACTCTTGTTCTCAGACTCGCCCTGGGCAATAGCGCCATGAAGGCTGATTGCAAGTTCCGCTTCCTTGTCAAAGGAATACAGCTGCTCATTCTCAAAGTAGACCGGGACATTCATCTTTTTCAGTTCCCGAACAATAGTCAGAACATCTACCGTATTTCTGGCAAATCGGCTGATGGACTTGGTGTACACAAGAGTCACTCTCCCGGCTCTGCAATCGTCCAGGAGCCGCATTAAATTCTTACGGTTATCTGATGTCCTGCCGGACTGAATGTCCAAATAGACGTCATACAGCCGCGCCTGCTGGCTATTAGCCACATCCTCAATAAGGCCGGAAAGCTGATGACCAGCGCTCACGACTTGTGTTTTACTTGCAGTGCTGACCCGGCAATAGATGCCAACCTCATACCTTGACGGCGGTAATGGCGGATGCTGTTTCAATTTTTTAACGATAGCCATAATGCCCTCCTGCGTTATCGTTATAGAGTACACCCGTATAGGCTGTTCTCATTATAACTCAGATTAGGCTAACTGTATATAAGAATGTAAAAATCATTGAAAATAAAGGATTTTGGAGTACAGATAACAGCCTACTTTGCATTCATCGCAACCACCATTTTGATACAATCCAACGGTTGCACCCCCTAATGCACCCCCCAAATACAAGGAGATGCATCCCCCTCTATCCGGGCATTGGATTAGGCTACTCTTCATTTTCTGGGAAGATGCTGAGTAGTCTTATCTTTCATAAAAAAAGAGATATTACAGCGCTGGGGAAGCAATATCTCTTTCTTCTTATTATAATTCACTTGTCAAGCCTAAACCAGGAAAATACTTCCATCTATGTATGCGCTAACGCAACTCACCTGTCCAGATTCCGTGCAATGGTTTTGATTACCTCGTCCATCACGATCGGCTTTGAAAGATGCCCATTCATTCCGGCATCCAGAGAAGCCTGAACATCCTCGGCAAAGGCGTTGGCTGTCATGGCGATGATCGGTATTGCAAGGGCATCCGGACGATTTTGTATCCTTCGGATAGCCTTAGTGGCCTCATAGCCGTTCATCTGCGGCATCATGATATCCATGAGGATCACATCGAAAGTACCTGCCGGGTTGTCCGCAAAAAGGCCCACAGCCTGTTTTCCGTCTGCAGCCCGAGTTACTGTCATTCCCAGCTCTTCCAATTGTATTTCTGCGATTTCCGCATTGAGATCGTTATCCTCCGCCAAAAGCACCCGGATACCACACAGGCTATCCTTCCTTTGCGGTATCTCCTGCTGGACAACATTTTCCATGTCGGTCAGTTCCATAGGAAGTTCCACCGTAAATGTTGAGCCACTGCCTTTTTTGCTCTCAACCGTGATGGTGCCGCCCATCAGATCCACATACTGCTTCGTAATAGCCATGCCCAACCCAGTGCCCTTGTATTGGGTTCTGGCTCCAGTTTCCTCTTGTGCAAAGTCATCAAAAACCTTTTCCAGAAATTCCTCACTCATTCCAACGCCAGAATCTGCGATGCGATACCGGACAACGATATGACGATCATCCCCGCCGGGGCGGTAATCCGTTTCAAAACGGATACTGCCTCCATCCGGGGTAAACTTCACAGCGTTGCTGAGGATATTCACCAGTACCTCCCGGATTCGCACAGCATCCGCCAGAACATAGGGGGTATCCAGTTTTGCTCTGTGGACAGTAAAGGACAGACTGCGATCAATGAGGAAGCCATTGGTAATATCCAAAACCGCATCGATCACTTTGGTAATATCCACAGGAACAGGTGTATATTTTGTTTTACCGCTCTCAATACGGCTAATGTCCAACACATCGTTTATGAGCATCAGCAGATGTTCGGAGCTCTCTCCAATTTTTTCAAGGCAGCTGCGCACCTCCGGTTCCGCAGGATGTCTTAATGCGATATTGGTAAACCCAATGATGGCATTCATAGGCGTTCGGATATCGTGAGACATATGGTTCAGGAATGTGGTTTTTGCGATATTCGCACTCTGGGCCTGCTGTACGGATTCTTCCAGCAAAGCGTTCTTCTCCTTGAGACTGGCTGCAAGGGCGGCGCGTTCCTGCGCAACCTTTCGCATTCTTCGGTTGCTTCCGAGTATCACAACGATCACCGTTCCAACACCCAAAATGACAGCGATCAAGGCAACCAAAAACCAGGGGTTGTTCCTGACAAACTTCGCCAAAGTAACATCCGGCTGCACATAGCGAGTGTACTTTTCCACAAGCTCGTCCATCACAAGGGACTGATCTGCTTTCAGGCATTTATTCAAAATGCTGAGGAGTTCATGATCTGTTGTTGGGCGGATCGCAACAGACAGGTCGGAGGCAGGCGTATTGACGATGTGAAAGATCAACTCCCCGTCAGGGTCCTGATTAACGAACTTTTCAGCCATATAGGTATAAACATAGCAGGCATCTGCGGTTCCATCCTTGACCGCCTGCAATGCCTCGATTCGGGAATCAAAGGTGATGGTCTGAACATTTTTTGCGATATCGGCATCAATGCCGTCATACATCTGATTATAGGCAACGGCAATCGATTGGATTTCCCCTCGAAAGTCCTTCTTTGTCACGCAGGACATGGTCAGCTGAATATAGGGTTCTGTGAAAACACCACTGTCTTCGTTTAACAGAGTGCTTCTCTCCGGGCTGATGTCCATGTAGACATCAACTTCGTTGTTTTGCACCCAGTCGTAATATTGCGCACGGCTTTCCGCAGCCATAACGGTATAGGGAAGCCCTGCCATCTCCATCAGATTGGCAAAGTAATCCGGTATGATTCCCACCAGTTCCCCATTTTCCACATAGGAGTAGGGGTTTCTGTCCGGCTGCGCAGTGGCGGTAATGACCTTTTCGCCGGATTGGACGGCACGGATATATTCCCGCTCTTCCGGAGTAAAGGTAAGTTCACTGTCCTGGTTGTTGGTGGTGTATTTATAAAAGAGTTTGTTTCTCCAGTCTCCCTCGTTCTGATCCATCTGGTCGATGCCCCTGTTGATCTCCTCCAGAAGATTGGCATCCTCTTTCCGAACGATACAATAGAATTCTTCCAGGGCAAACCGTGCAACGATTTTTTCGTCCGTATGCTTTCGCAGGCTGCTGGCAACAATTCCGTCAACCTCCCCGTTCCGGAGAGCCGCAGTCAACTCCGATTCATCCGCATACTCCACTGTCTGATAGGAAAAACCCTTCTCCTGCGCCAATGCAGCCAGGTCGCCATTGCGGCTGTTGCCGCTCAGAACGCCGATGGTCATTCCGTCAAAGCCGCCGTAATCATTCAGACCAAAGCGGTCGTCCCCCGAACGGACGCACAACTCCGCATTGCTGGTGCCGATGGAAGCAGAAAAGGCAAATTCCTTTTCTCTTTGACTGGTTTTTCTTGCAGATGTCACCATGTCAATCTCACCGGAGCGCAGCATCTCCTGCATTTCCTGCCAGCTGTTTTCGTAGCCGATATATTGGTAGTTCAGATTTGTGTATTTACGAAGAAGCTGAAGAAAATCGAATCCGTACCCTCTTCCATGGGTTCCATCCTCGTCCTGGTAGACCTCATGATACCCCGGAAAAGCAAAATAACCGACGCGGATCGTTTTGGTTTCAGCCTCTGACGCATATACTGTGGCGGGAAGAAGCATTGTCATGAACACAACAAGGCACAATATCCCGGTCACGATTCTTTTTCTCCAGGTTGTATTCCTGGCTATTCTTTTATCCATGATCTATTTCCTTTTCAAAAAGTAGAAGGATCGTGTACAGTTTGTGTCTTTCATCCTTGTCTGTTTCAATTACCTTGTCATAAATAATTCCTGCAGCACCTGTATAACCTGGTCAATCTCAATCGGTTTTGACAGGAAACCACTCATTCCACATTCAAGCGCCGCCTTGCGATCTTCGTCAAATGCATTCGCTGTCATTGCCAAAATCGGGATATTGGCCAGAGCCGGTTCAGCAAGACCGCGAATATGCTTTGTAGCTTCATGACCGTTCATGACAGGCATTTGAATATCCATCAAGATCGCATCATAATGACCGGGTTTGGATGCGGTGACCTTTTCCACCGCTACTAAGCCATTATCCGCCGTGTCAATCAAAAAGCCGTATTCGCAAAGGATTTCCTGCGCAATTTCCTGGTTGAGAATATTATCTTCCACTAAAAGCAAGCGCTTTCCCTTAAAGTCCGCCACTTCATCCAGCATGGGCAGGATACTATCATCCTGTTCCTTTGAACCACCGATTGCTTTCGTCAATGCTTCTCTTAAATCAGACATAAACATCGGCTTTGAGCAGAAGGCGGTCACACCCGCTTCGATTGCTTCTGCCTCAATATCAGAAACATCATAAGCAGTAAGTATGATAACAGGCGTATCATCTCCAAGACGGCGAATCTGCCTGGTCACCTCTATACCATTCATGTCCGGCAGCCGCCAGTCGATGATGTAGGCATGGAAGGCGTCATCCCGCTCGAAAGCGTTCTTTGCCCGCAGCACCGCTTCCTTGCCGGAAAGGGTCCAGTCGGAACGCATACCCACCTGGGAGAGCATCTTTGTGACGCTATCGCATGTATTATAGTCATCATCTACCACCAATGCTTTCATACCATCCAGTTCAGGGATTTTCTCGATGTTACGGCGTTCTAACTGAAGCTTCAGCACCAGCTGAATGACAAACTCTGTGCCCTTGCCCTGTTCCGTTTTCACCTCAATGGTTCCGCCCATCATGTCCACGATATTTTTTGAAATGGCCATACCCAGACCGGTGCCCTGAATCTTGCTGACGGTGGAGGTGCGTTCACGCTCAAACGGCTCGAATATTTTTTTGGCAAATTCCTTGCTCATGCCGATACCGGTATCCTTCACACGAATTTCGTACAGCCCCTTGCCCTTCGGTGCCCCGGGAAGCTGAGCTACCCGGACAGAAACCGTGCCGCCGGCGGGGGTAAACTTGATGGCATTGGACAGCAGGTTCAGCAGCACCTGATTCAGGCGGGTCTTGTCGCAGAATACATCCACATCGGTTACATCCATGACATCCATGTAAAGTTCCAATTGCTTGGCATGAATCTGACCGCTGATGATGGTCTTGATATCATGAAGGATATCCGACAGGTTAGCTTCCGTCTCCTCCAGGTTGATTTTACCACTCTCGATTCGGCTCATATCCAGGATATCATTGATGAGAGAAAGCAAATGATTACTGGAGGACAGAATCTTGGAAAGATAATCTTTGATTTTATCTTCGTTTGATGTATTTGCGGATGCCAGCGTAGCAAAACCGATGATTGCATTCATAGGTGTTCGGATATCATGAGACATATTGCTCAAAAATACCGATTTTGCTTTGGTAGCCTGTTCAGCCATATCCAAAGCATCCTGAAGGGTTTTTCGCCTTTCCTCTTCTTCCTTTTTTGCTGCATCGATTACTCTTGAAGAGTATACGAGCCTGTTCTGGTTGTTTTCATCATTTACCATTACCGCTTCTGCGGCGATCCAGTGTTTTTCTCCGTTAAGCATAATAGAGAATTCTCGGTACTCATACCTGTGTTCTTTCCTTGCCAGTTTCTTCAGATTTGAAACACCAAAACAAGCCCTGTATTCTTCCCGATATTCCATATCAATGATTTCAGCAAAGGAGTCAATGAGTTCTGAAAAAGTTGGAGCCTGCGCAAGCATGTAGCCCTCATGCTGAATCTGGGAAATAACCTTGTAGGAGTCTGCAGCCAGATCAACACCTAAGACTACTGTCTTCACTTCGGAATTCGATGCGATAATCATTTGCTTTTCGAGAATGTTTTCCTGTTCGATTCTCTTTTGATTCTGGTGTTCTCTGATTAAAAGCATCCCAATCAGGAATAAAAAGCCCAAAAAGATGATTCCCGAAAGAATAAAAGTCTGACCAAGTATATTCTGCGTCTGTTCGGTGATAATATCCTTCTGGACAACAGATACCAAAAGCCACTGTGTCGACTCAATGGGCGAAAAATAGTACAGCTTATCCAGCCCGTTATATTTGAGTAGTGTCCAGCCGGATCTGCCTTCTTCGACCAGTTTCTTCACTTCATTGATTGTGGATTGCTCATTCTCTGCTTCATTCTCAAAAATTACAAACAAATTGTGAGAAGTTTTGTTTCCGCTCGTAGTTACGGATCGAAATAGGATATCTCCCTTTCCATCAATCATGTATGAGTGACCGCGATTTTGGAAAAAGGATACGGTAAAGGCATCGTTTAAATCATTAACAGGGATTTCTCTGATCATGCATCCGGTGACACCATCCTGGAATGTCATCGTTTTCGTTAGTGCGATAACACGCTTACCACTGTTATCGCTCAGAAAAGGAGCCACAATATTTATTGTTGTGTCTTCGTTTTCTGGAAGTTCCTTGTTGTAACTGTTCTCTGCCGGATAGGTGGCTGATCCCAAAAGCAGCGTGGTCGAATACTCCTTTGAATCGAAACCATTCAACAAAAAGCTGATGGTGTCCGTGTCTGTAGAATCCAGACTTTCCAGCGCATTAACCTGTACCTGTAAACTGCGTTTTTCTGCATTGATCTTTCCGGCCACCATATCTGAAGCGCGGTCAGTATTCTCAATAATCGTAGACAGGGAGCTATCCCACAACTCTGTTCTGACATCATTCACATAGTACAGACCGTACAAGAGTACCCCAACAAGTAATAAAAGACCGGAGGCAACTATGAGCGAATATCCAGTTCTCTTTCTATTTTTCTTCACCATAGTTACCTCCCAAAATTAATTCTCAGTAATGTATTCCTGAATACTATTATCAATCTCACCAATAACAGTTACTTTGTCGCTTCCATTCAGAAGAGATTGGCTTGCGTCCTTCGTCACATCCCAAATAGGAAGATTCAATCTTGCGTCTGTTCCAATGACCACTCGGCCTGCTTCAAAACACTCCACAACCGGGTGAATCTCCTTTATAGAGGATTCCTTTCCGTTCTTCAACGGGGAGATGGAACATTGGTCATCACAGAATGCCTGCAGGTTTTCTGCCTGGGTAAAGTATTCCACAAACAGTTTGGCTTCTTCGATATGCTCACTATCAGAATTCACAGATAGACGCACATCAGGGTTAATGACGATCAAACCACCATCATCCAAAACGGGCAGCGGATGAACTTCATAGGCAAATGTTGCACCAAAGTCATTCTTAACACGATTAGAAGCCCAAGCACCAGTCAGCATGAACGGATTCTCACCTTTTGCAAAGGCTTCCAGATCGCCAGAAGTCTTTTGGGTTTCTGCTGCGACTGCCGCATCTACATATCCCTTCTGGATAATTTCTTCAACAACGGTAAGTCCGGCATCCAGGCTTTCGCCTAATCCAACTTTTCCAGAATTCAGATCCGTAAACAGCTGTCCTTCTGTGCCGTTCTGATACTCGTCAAAGTAAGAGACACCGATAGCCATTGTCTTCAATGAAATATCATTATTTGCAACGATAGGGGTAATACCTTGTTCAAGGAAGTAATCACAAACAGTTTCAAACTCCACAATGTTTGTAGGAACACTCTGATTGTGTTCTTTCAGCATATCCATATTGCAATATAAGCCAAAAGAAGATACTGTAGTCGGAAGCCAGAAGATACCGTCTTCAGATACAAACTGGTTCTTCTGATCCTCTGTATAGCTGTCAATGGTGGATAAGCCCGTCAGGTCAGCTACCTGTCCCTTTGCATGAAGTTCAAGCATCGTATCATGGTTTACCATGAAAATGTCATCTCCGGTGCCGTTTTCCATACGCTTATTCAGTGTATCATAGTAGTCAGTACCTTTGATAGACTCGTAAGTGATGACAATGTCGGGATGGTCCTTCATGAAAGAACTCATAATGCTTTCAATAACATGAACATTGCTTTCATCCGCTTTGTTTCCAAAGAAGGTCAAAGTAACCTGCTCCTTCTTTTCTTCTCCGACAGTTTGTACCTTATTCGTGGAATTTGAGGAGCAGCCTGCGAGACAACTCATCAGCATAGTCATAGCCAGTATTCCTGCACCAATCTTTTTTCTAAATACCATTTTTCTTTCCTCCATTGGTAATTAACTAAGACTTCCCATACCCCAAATGGGCTTCGCACCTTGAAAATTCAATATTTCAGCTAACAAAATAGCAATTTATGCCATCGCAGTCC
>NZ_JBQHVP010000036.1:0-9688 GCF_052064435.1 Blautia sp. HCP3S3_B11 | reverse complement strand
CAACAGTATCCAGACTGGGATGAAGAAGATTTTGACTATGAATAATGCGTTGTTTGGACATGACGAGAGTTAATTTTATAGGAAGTTAAGACTATCATTTATAAAGTTGTAAACTGGTGAAAATACAGGAAAATGACAAAAATTGATAAAATATGTAAATTTTTAGTTATATTTTAAGCATTCTATGGTACACTGGTATAGTATATCAAAAATGGGAGGGAAACTCGAAAATGAGCAAAAAAGAAGGAAAAGGGTTAAAGTCTTTTAACAAGGGATTTCAAGTGCCTGACACCTACATTATTATCTTTTTAGTAGTTGTTGTCGCAGCACTTCTGACTTTCCTTGTACCAAAGGGATTTTACGAAACACAGGATATTTCGTACATGATCAATGGTGTTGAGAAAACCCGTACAGTAATCAAAGACGGAAGTTTCCAGTATCTGACAGACGATGCAGGAAATGTAGTAACAGAAGGAGTAGCACTCTTTAGTGGAGATGGTGGAACAGGATTCTTTAACTATATGTATAACGGAATCGTAAATAGTTCTGCAATCGAGATTATCGCATTCCTTATGGTAGTAGGTGGTGCATTCGGTATCATGATCCGTACAGGTGCGATTGAATCCGGATTGATCGGATTGATCCGTAAGGCAAAGGGAGCAGAAAAACTGCTGATTCCGATACTTTTCGTACTGTTTTCTCTTGGTGGAGCAGTTTTTGGAATGGGAGAAGAAGCACTTCCGTTTACTATGATTCTTTGTCCATTGTTTGTAGCAGTTGGATACGATTCAGTTATCGCAGTTCTTGTTACTTATGTTGCAACACAGATTGGTTTCGGTTCATCATGGATGAATCCATTCTCTGTAGGTATTGCACAGGGTATTGCAGGTATTGATGTATTCTCCGGAGCAGGGTTCCGTATGGTAATGTGGGTAGTATTTACAGTTCTTGGCTGTGGAATGACTATGTTCTATGCGTCAAAGATCAAAAAGACTCCGACAATCTCAATCGCATATAAGACTGATTCATATTTCCGTGAGCAGAATGAAAAAACAGGAATTGACGAAGGACATTCATTTGGTCTTGGACACATTTTAGTTCTTCTGACACTGGCTGCTACAGTTGTATGGGTAGTTTGGGGAGTTATGACTCAAGGATACTACATGCCGGAGATTGCTACTCAGTTCTTCATTATGGGAATTGTTTCCGGTGTGATTGGAGTTATCTTTAAACTGAACGATATGAAACTGAATGATATCGCAACATCATTCAAAGATGGAGCAAAAGACCTGATCGGTGCTGCACTTGTTGTTGCTATGGCACAGGGTATCATGCAGGTTCTTGGTGGATCTGATCCGACAACACCTACGGTTATTAATACAATTATGTATAATATTTCAAATGCACTGTCTGGAGTTTCCGGAGCAGTTGCAGCAGTACTTATGTATCTGTTCCAGTCCGTATTCAACTTCTTCGTTGTATCCGGAACCGGACAGGCTGCGATCACAATGCCAATCATGGCTCCACTGTCAGACCTGTTAGGTGTTTCACGTCAGACAGCTGTAGTTGCATTCCAGCTTGGTGATGCATTTACTAACCTGATTGTTCCTACATCCGGATGCCTGATCGGATCTCTTGCAATTGCAAAGATTGAGTGGTCTAACTGGATTAAATTCATGTGGAAATTCCTTGGCGTATTAATGATTGGTGCAATTATTACAATTCTTATTGCAGTTGGAACTGGATTCTAAAACATACATTTGATAATTGAGAGTGATTTATGATGAAATTAATTCAGAATATTGATGTCTATGCCCCACAGCATCTGGGGAAAAAAGATGTACTTATAATCAATGATAAGATTGTCAAGATTAAAGATGCAGGTTCTATATCCGCAGAGGGATTTCTTTCTGAGGCAGAAATGATCAATGGAGAGGGGTTACTTTTAACTCCGGGATTCATTGACTGTCATGTTCATGTACTTGGAGGCGGTGGCGAAGGTGGATTCGCCAATCGTACTCCGGAAGCAACTATGGAAGGACTTACGAAGTTTGGAGTAACAACAGTTGTTGGTTGCCTTGGAACGGATGGAATCGGTCGTGATATGTGTGCACTGGTTGCAAAGACAAAAGGATTGAATGAGCAGGGAATGTCTGCATACTGTTATACAGGCAGTTATCAGATTCCGGTTCATACGTTGACGGACAGTATTGTCAAAGATATTATGATGATTCAGGAAATCGTTGGAACTGGAGAAATCGCGATCTCTGATCATCGTTCTTCACAGCCGACTTTTGAGGAATTTGCACGTGTTGTTGCGGATACAAGACTTGGCGGTGTTCTTTCCGGGAAAGCTGGTATTGTAAATGTTCATCTTGGCGACAGTCCGAGATGCTTAGATCTTATTGAACGAGTGGTAGATGAGACAGAGATACCGGCTTCTCAAATACTGCCAACACATATCAATCGAAATGAGATGCTTTTTGGCAAGTCGATTGAGTATGCGCTGAAAGGCGGAGCAGTCGACTTTACAGGAAATGAAGATATTGACTATTGGGAAACTATCTGTGATGAGGTACGTGTATGTAATGGTATCAAGCGGATGTTGGATGCAGGAGTAAATCCTGACCGTATGACAATTTCTTCTGATGGACAGGGAAGCCTTCCGATGTACAGTAGTGATGGCGAATTCCTTGGAATGGGCGTTGGACAGTCCAGCTGCCTTCTGAAGGAAGTAAAAGAATGTGTGTTTAAAACAGAAATTCCTTTAGAAATAGCTATTTCTACAATTACATCTAATCCGGCAGATATTCTTCGCCTCAAAGGAAAAGGTAAGGTTAAAGAAGGCTATGATGCGGATCTTTGTATTCTTGACCAGGAACTTCAGCTTGTTGAAGTAATTGCAAAAGGGAATACAGTTTATACAAAATAAAGTATATTGATGTTAGAAGCATCAGTCATTCAGTTGGCTGGTGCTTTTTGCAATATTAAATTCACTTTAATAAGCACTTTATGATATAATGGGCTCGTAGTCTTTTACAGACATAAAGTACAGTTTACAAGGGACTACACAGGGTAACGGTCTGACGGGAGGATTACCGCCCGTCAGATTTTCCATGTAATGTTCAAGCTGTCGCTTGTGGCGGCAACGGTGGTAATCATCAAATCCACCACCCGCCGCTTGTCGTCAAAGGATACATCGTCCCATGTGTCGAGGTAGCCGGAAATCTGGTTGACCTGTCCCGGGCTGATGGTTTCCACCGTCAGCTCGGCTATCTGCTTCACAAGTTCCTGCTTGCGCCCGTCCAGTTCCGCTATCTTCACATTCACATAGGAGAGCAGGACATTGTTCGCGCCCGTCAGACTGTCCACCAGCTTTTCAATCTCGCTGTCCACATGGAGAAGCTCTACTTGCAGGGCGGCGATTTTGGGATTGGCCTTTGCCGCTTTCTTCCTGCCCGTCAGCGTCTTGTGCTTTTCCAGCTTCTTCACCATCTGCTGGTAAACCACCGCTTCCAGTTCGGAAGTGATGATTTTCCCACAGCCCGGACAGCTTTTATTGTCCAGCCGTTTCGTACAGCGGAGATATTGCCTGCCGGACGGATTGAAGATACTCATAAGCGCATATCCGCAGTTCCCGCACTTGATTTTCCCCGCCAGCCATGTGTGGGTGGCTTTTCGGGCGGACTGGATTTTCATGTTGTTCATCAGCTTCTTGCGGCAAGCCAGCCATATATCCGCCGGAACAATGCCCTCATGGGGAGCCAGCACCAGCATTTGGTCTTTCAAGTCGTTTTTCTTGCTGGGCTTCACATCCCGCCCCTGATACAGATAACAGCCGTTTGTCCCCGTAAAGTCGGCGGCGTCATTGACGATAACCGTACCCTGGCTTTTGAAAAATTCGTACACATCCAAGTCCGCCTGCACATAGACGGGATTGCGTAACATCTGCGCCAGTGTGGGGCGTATCAGTTCCTTGCCGTAGAACAAAATCCCCTGTTCGGCAAAGTACCGGGTAATGTCCCCGTAAGAGGTTGTGGGCTGGGCGTACATCTCAAATATCAGCCGGATATTGGCCGCTTCGTCCGGGTTTACCACCAGCTTCTTTGTGTTGATACCGTCCATTTTGATAGGCTCGGTGTGGAAGCCGTAAGGGGCTTTCCCGCCCATCTTGAAGCCCCGCTGACTGCGGGAGTAGTAAGCGTCTGTCACCCGCTTCTGTATCGTTTCCCGTTCAAGCTGGGCGAACACGATACAGATATTCAGCATAGCCCGCCCCATCGGGGTGGAGGTATCAAACTTCTCCGTAGAGGACACAAACTCCACATCGTACTGCTGGAACAGTTCCATCATGTTGGCAAAGTCCAGAATGGAACGGCTGATACGGTCAAGTTTGTAAACAATGACCTTTGCAATCAAGCCCCGCTTAATATCCCGCACCAGTTCCTGAAACTTCGGGCGGTCTGTGTTCTTGCCGCTGTACCCTTTGTCTGTGTATTCCTTACAGTTCCCGCCTTTCAATTCGTATTTGCAAAACTCAATCTGGCTTTCAATGGAAATGCTGTCCTTTTTGTCTACCGATTGCCTTGCATAGATCGCGTCTATCCTGTTATTCATTTTGTCGCTCCTTTTCTTAAAAAGAAACGGAGCTGCTGACAGTTCTATTATACCGCCAGCAGCCCCGCAAATCAACGATGGCTTCGGGATTTATGCCCCGGCTTCCTCTTTCTGCCGCTTATCGGCATATTTGCGGAACACCTCATAAAGCTGCTGCTCCAGTTCCCGGCGTTTGGTCGCTTCCTGCTCCGGCGTGAACACCGGGGAGAGGTTTTCCAGCGTGATTTCCTTTCCCTGAAAAGTCACGACTTCTGTTTCCTTTTTGTATCTGATATTGTTACTTATAAAATCACCTTTCCTTTCCATACTGCCGCTGCTGCCGTTTCAGTTCCGCCAGTATATCCGGCGGGATACGGTCAACCAGCCTTTGCATATCGTGCAGTTCGCTTTCCAGCTTTGCCCGCTCCATGCGGTCTTTGATTTTGCCGCTCTCGCTGGCTCTGGCTCGTGCTTCCAGCTTCTCATTTTCTGCCAGCAGGTCATTGATTGTGACCTTGTACTTTTTCAACTGCCCGGAGAAATTCTCCATCTGCGGGAACCACTTTTTCAGCATGGAGAGGGCTTCCTCTTTTTTCTTTCCGGCGTTCAGCGGGTTAATGCCGTCCAGTGTGGCTTCAATGGCTCTTGCCTGCCGGGAGAGGGAAACCGCCTGTTTGAAAAGCCGGGTGGGGATATGCTTCCGGCCTGTCTTGCTGGCGCTTTCCCCACGCTCCAAGTCGGGATATTTCTCCACCATGTAGGCGTGAAAATCATCCTGCCACTTCGTCAGGTTTGCCCGGTTGCCGATAATCTCCTTAGCGCACAGGCGGTTGTCCTTTGTCAGCGGAACAAAGGTCAAATGCAGGTGGGGCGTTTTCTCGTCCATGTGTACCACCGCCGACACGATATTTTCCCGCCCTACCCGGTGGGTGAGGAAATCCGCCGCCCTCTGGAAAAACGCCTGTATCTCCTTTGGGGATTTCCCCTTGAAAAACTCCGGGCTGGCGGTTATCAGCGTATCGACAAACCGTGTGCTGTCCTTGCGGGTTCGGCACCCGGCCTGCTCAATCCGGCTCTGAATGAAGTGGTAATAGCGTCCCTCCGGCTTGACGATATGGAAGTTGTATTTGCTCCGGCTGGTGTCAATATCAGGGTTGCTGGCGTATTGGTCTTTCTGCCGTTCGTGATGGGCTTCCAGCGGCCTTGCCGGGTTGCCCTTGTGCTTCTCAAAACGCAAAATTGCGTGCTGTGCCATTCTGCTCCTTTCCCCATTCCTTTCCTATCCGGGGTTTTCCACAGGGAAAATCCCGCAGAAAATAGCTCGGATAGGATTGGAATGGATAGAATATAAATCAATCTTTTTATCTTTGTATTTCTATATACCGTCCGGTTTTCGTACGTCTCAGGAGTGATTTCCGTACTTCATGGGTACGGTTTTCAGTCCTCCGGCGTACTAGAACCGAATTTCTTGAAGTCGGTGTTTGGAACCGCTTCATAGGATTTTGGGAAAATGCGGTTGGGTTTTCCACAGCCCTGCTTCTGGATCTCCACCAGTCCGGCGTATTGCAGTTCCCGCAGGGTATTCACCGCTTTCTGCCGCCCACAATGGAGCAGTGTGACCACTTCACAGATAGGGTAATACAGGAAAATCCGTCCGCAGTCATCCGCCCACCCATTCTTGCGGGATAACTCTGTCCGGCGCAGGATAAAGGCGTACAGAACCTTTGCCTCGTTGGACAGGGGCTTGAATGTGGGGGCTTCAAAGAGAAAATTCGGGAGCCGGGTGAAGCTGAACGCCTTTTCCGGCTGGTGGATATAGATGGTATTTGTCATAGTTCGTTTTGTGGACGGTTAGAAGCCCGTTTTCCGGGGCGGGCGATACTTTATACCACCTGCCCCGGTTTGGGGCTTGCAAAGCCTGATAAATCAAGGCTTTTTTCGCTCCTAACTGTCCACAGCAGACCTCCTTTTCCGTTCACTTTCTGTTTTCTGCCGCCTGTGAACTCTGGCGGCACAGCCGGGGCAGTATTTTGCCCGGTTGGATTTGGGGACGAACACGCCACCGCAGACCGCACAGCGTTTCAAGTCCTTATCCCGGAAAATTTCCGCTTCCAGCGTCCCGTCCAGCGGCAAGACCGCCCAGCGGAACCACTTACAGCAGACCGAGAAAGAAATCGTCTGCGGGCAGGTGCAGGTGTCCCCATCGTCAAGGACAATGCAGTTGCCGTCCTCACAGCAACAGCACTCCCGGCGTATCAGGCTGGCCGCCTGTTTTCTCTGCGCCGGGGTCATGCGGTAAAGGGAACCGTCCGGCCTGCGTTCCAGCGGCGGCAAGTCTTTATAGGGGTTATCTCTCATGCGTTCCCTCCATTTTGCTTTCCGTTGCCGTTCTCCCCGAAAAGGTTTCCTGCCCCATTCCTGCGGCGTATTCCGGCGTTGGCACGCTCCCCGCAGCTTCGGGACGTTTTGTCCCGAAGTGACCTCTGGACAAAGTGTCCAAAAGTCCGGCTCCTGGCGGTGCTTCCCCAGCCGTGGTATTCTCTTTTCGGACGGTCATTCTGTTTTCAAGGTGCTGTCCATCGATGAACTACCCTAAGTCTACACGAAAAAAATGCAAATCCCGGCTTTTTGCGAGAATTGCATTTTGATAAAGTTTACACTTTGGAAATTGCATTTTTGCAATTATCTTGTATAATGGAAGTATGCGGAGGAGGTGCGTGTCTATGGCTTTACCCGGAACACCCGGACAGCGGATTTCCGATTTATGCAACGGGAACCACATCACACAAAAGGAACTTGCGGAGAAGATAGGCGTTTCCGCTTCCTAATTGAGCCGCATTGTCAGCGGCGAAACAAGAACGGTAAGCAGTGATATTCTCATAGGTGTGGCAAAGGAATTTAAGGTATCGACAGACTACATACTGGGCTTGTCTACCGTGAGCGTCCGTAAAAGTTACGATATTTCTGAATTAGGCTTGTCAGAGGGGGCCGTGAGGGGGCCGTGAGGGGGCTTGTGACGGGTGCTGTTGATGTGCAAATCCTCAACCGTCTGTTGGAACACAGGAATTTTCCCAAGCTGATAGATTTGATACGGATTTATTTTCAGGATACGGCGGCAAAGGGCATAACAGCAAGAAACCAGCTTATCGAGATGGCAACGGCTTCCCTGTCCGACCTGATGAAAGAACACCCGGAACACCGGGCGGAAGCAAAGCAGGATTTACAGCTTTTGAACGCCCAGAAGATGGGGGAACATGAGGCGGAGATTGAGAAAATCAAAAATGTGTTCCTTGCTATCCTGCGGGATATTAAGAAAGACATTGACAACGGGGAACAGCCGGGAGAAGCTGTGACCGCCGCGATGTTCCAAGCCATGCGGGACGCATTGGCGGAACAGAAGCAAAACCCGCTTTCCATTGACGATGTAGCGGCGATGGTTGCCGGACAGATCGGACAGCTTACGCCGATGGATGAAGAAACTGCCGACCTGTTCAAGCAGTTGGCAAAAAAGATGATGAAAGGAATAGAATAATAGCCTGTTATTCGAGATAATAATATGCCATTAGTAAAGCATGACTACCCTGTTTTAGAGTACGATACCGCATCAAAAGCTGTTTTTCAGCCGGGAAATGGGAAAAAATGTTTTCCTGCAAAAGCAGTGTTTGCTTTTTTAGGAGACGAGGTTGAAAATTATGCACATACCCATGATGGAATACAGATAGATGAATTTGAAAGTGCAACAAGACGATATCCTATTTATGAATGTCTTTATAATCAGGAGAAAATATGTCTATGTCCGGCTCCTGTGGGAAGTGCTGCTGCCGTCCAAGTTTTAGAATATTTAATTGCAGGGGGTGTAACAAAGATTATTTCCGTCGGCTCCTGCGGCGTATTGGAAGACATCCCGGAAAATAGATTTTTGATACCTGTTTCTGCATTGAGAGATGAGGGAACATCTTACCATTATCTTCCTCCCTCCCGAGAAGTAGAGATTTCAAAGGCTGGTATAAATGCGATTGAATCTGCTTTAAGCCAAAAGAATATACCATATTGGGAAGTTAAAACATGGACAACAGACGGTTTTTATCGAGAAACAGTAGAAATGGTTCAGTATCGGAAAGAAGAGGGATGTCAAGTAGTAGAAATGGAATGTTCCGCATTGGCGGCGTGTGCAAAATTTAGAAAAGTTACATGGGCTATGCTGCTTTTTTCAGCCGATACTCTTGCAGACCCTCATAAATACCAAGAAAGAGAATGGGGAAAAACAAGTATATCCATAGCCTTAGAATTAGCCTTAGACGCTGTTTTATCAGTTGTTGAGGAGTAAAAATAAATACATATAGGAGTTACAATGAATATAAATGAATTTCCACAACAAGTAAATCAAGTTATTTCAATAGCAGAAACCATATTACAAGGTCAAATATTGGGGATATATTTATATGGTTCAGCAACAATGAATGGGCTGCGTCCAGATAGTGATATAGATATACTGATAATTACTAAACAAGAATTGAGTAATTCAATCAGAGCAGATCTAACAAAGCAATTATTGAAAATTTCTGGCTCCGTAGGCTGTATTGAAAAAAGACCTTTAGAGGTAACTATTATCAATCAATCTGATATTGTTCCGTTGCAATTTCCGCCAAAATGTCAGTATATGTATGGTGAATGGCTAAGGGGAGAGATGGAAGCAGGAGAATATCCGCAAGCCTGCAATGACCCAGATATAATGATTTTATTATGGCAAGCAAGAAAAAATAGCATAACTTTGAAGGGGGCGGAAAGCAAAGAGCTTATTCCCGCTATCCCATTTCACGAAATTAAAAAAGCAATTCGGTTTTCTTTACCTGGTTTGATTTCCAGCTTTAAGGGTGATGAAAGAAATGTGTTATTAACCTTATCACGAATGTGGTTTACTTTAGTAACAGAAGAAATCACGACAAAAGATGTTGCCGCAAAATGGGTAATTTTAAAATTGCCGGAGAGATTCCCCCCCCTCAGCCTGTCCGAAAACCTTATTTTTAGGCATAAATTTAGCCCCTTTCCTTCATCTGTGACATTGAAAACTGAATAAAATACACAGGATGAA
>NZ_JBQHVP010000035.1:0-9759 GCF_052064435.1 Blautia sp. HCP3S3_B11 | reverse complement strand
AGAATCAATCATATGTGAATTGTCAAAGTTCTCCGGCTGCTGAAAAGTAGCCGGGTATTTTTCTATCAACGGCTGAAAATTAAGCGCTTACAATGTAACCAGCGCACCCATCATGCCTCTTCATCGCCAGAAGATACCAATTCTCTTTCGCGTTCTGCACGTTCCTTGGCTTCAATCTTCGCCAAAACCTTCTTCCCATACTTTTGGATCATTCGAGCCATAAACTCAGCACAACGCTCCATATTCAATTGTTCCTCCCGGCTCAGTACAACCGTGCGTTCTTCTCGCAAATCGTTCTCTGCCATACCTTATGACCTCCAGTTCTGTCTTTCTGGAGGTCTAGGTATCAGTTAGACCGATTTTCCGATTTTAGAAAAAAATGTTTTAAAAAATTATAGTATTAGCATTTAAGTCCAAGGCATCACAAATTATTTTCGGCATTTCCACTTTTTTTGCAATATCATTCACTTGTTTAGTCTGCGCTCCGGCATATACTACTCCCAGTCCAATGGTGCTTCTCAATTCAGGATTCTTTTTTATGATACTTATCATATTATCTTCATCCGTTTGAGAAAGTTCTCCAACTAATGATCCCCCACACTTATTTTCGATTACATTTTCAACATAACCTTCAATCGTCTCCAACGCACTCATTACATTATTTGGTACGTCTGTTATTGTCCGTGACCATTGCAATTTAACGCACTCTGCATTCAGAGAAATCAGTTGAGCTAATTGCTTAGCCACAGATTCATCCTTTATACTATACACTTTCATTAGCCGCTACCTCCTTGATTGCATTCTCTACATCGGCTACGCTCACATCGGGCACAACCAGTTTAGCTCCGTACTTAGAACAAACACTATCCGCTAAACCTGTTGGTGAATCCTTAATATCCGAGGTGGTCAATAATACTTTTGTTCCCTCTTGTCCGGATAGCTGATTAGGAATATGATTATTAAGTTGGTTTGTCATATATGCTGAACCACCACATTTACATTCTACACATATTGTCTCGCCAGGCATTATCGTTTCCCCAAAAACAACAATCGGATGATCCGTGTTATTTTTTGCAATAACATCTGGTCTTGTACCGCCGCTCTCACCTTCAACAACTCTTTGTTGCGCCTCAACATCAAGACCTGTCTCTGCAAGTGCATCTTTTACAGCTGTTTCTAATAATTGCCCCTTCAAAACACTAAGTTTGGCCTGGGCACTACGAATTTCAGCAGGAGATGCATCAGGATCATTTAATGTGTCAAGTGCATCCATTTCATTTTTCCACAATTCGGCTTTTTCCGGATGTTTTTCTATCAGCGCCTTTATTCCCTCTGGTGTGCCAATGCTTTTTGCAATCTTCTCAATCAAAGGATCCTTATTTTCAAGATTCGCTTCTCCAGAATCATCGTTATTCGTCTCTTGTGTTTCGGCTGCAGTTTCTACTGTTTTTTCACTATTATCTGTTGAAAACAGCTCTTCGAATGCCTGTTTTACTTTATCAGAAAAACCTTCATTGCTTTCTTTTGAATCTGATTTGCTTTCTGATTCATCCTTCACATCTTTATTGTTGCTATCCTTGCTTTCACCGTGATCGTCGGAAAATAACAAATCAGTCAGTTTTGTTGCGATTTCTGATAAACCCTTTTGAAGCTTTCCCGATTCTGTCGATTTAACTTCTGTATTATCAGCAGTTTTTACTTCCGAATTCTTTGAGTTTCCTCCTTCAAGCATTACAATCTCCTCCTTTCCGCATCAAGAAAAATCATGAGATTGTTAAGCAATTCCGAATACTCATTTGTTCCCTCTATCCTGCTTTTTTCAAGTGCAAGCAAGGCTAATATCTTTTCTCTCTCTTCTTTCTCAAACTGATCAAGATGAGGGATCAATTCATCATCCATTGCATTACACCACTCTTTAATCTCATTTCTAAAGCAAATATTTCTCTCAAGCGCTGAATCTGGATTAAAGATCTCATAAACAATTGATTTTCTTAAGTTCCGATATTTTTCTACATCTTTTTCTTTCAGCAATTTCAGGATTTTAACCTTCACATTTGATGAAAGCTTTGTTTTCAATAAATCTTCCGGATTTAATTCGCATTTTTCTACGTCAATACGATCAGGTGGCAACAAAACCATCTTCACTATATCTCTTTTAACTTCTTTAGTATCACGTAAAACTTCCTGATCTACAGTATACTTTTTGTTATTGACCGGCTTCCATTCATCGACATGGCACAACACAGGTTCTATCCAATTGTTCTGATATACTGCACATACTCCTGTTTTAAGCTTCGCAAGTTCTATAATTTGATTATCATTCAAATTAGCAGCTTTACCAACAAGTTCTCTATCTGATGCATCAGGGAGACGAAGTATGATTTTGGTATTAGTATTACGTATTACAGACATATCCATTAAACCAGGTGATTGATCTACAATGATAAATCCTTCCCCATATGTTCTCATCTCTGCAATCGCATTTGCTAACATTTCTACAGATTTTCCGGCCAGATTTGAGCTGTCTGCACTTTGCTCTGTGCTCGTACGCTTTAAAATATTATGCGCTTCTTCAAGGACAGTGATATGACGGAGACTTTTATTTGTTCCATCAGCGCATGCCATTCTGTACTCTTGAAGCTTGATAATCATTAGACCCATTAACAATGCTTTCGTTTCATTCGAGCCAACCCTACTTAAATCTACAATGACATTGTTATCAAATAAGTCTTTATTTGCTAATTCATCATCTGTCAAGATTTGTCCGTTGATTCCATTGGTCAAGGAGCTGATACGCATAGACAATGCTCCTACATAATCGCCTTTACTGTCGGCGGAATACTTAGATTCCTTAATCACTTGATTTACTTGATCAAGAACATCAATAAAATTCGGATAAACATTTTTTCCAGCTATCTGATTCTCACATGTTGACAATGTCAAATCCCAACCTACTGATTCATATGCCCGTTCTATGGATTCCTTTAATACTGCAGGCATAGCAGCATACATTGGCCAACATACATTAAAAATCTCTATGAGCCTATCAATATGCTCCAGAATGTGGATTTCATCCGGAAAACTAAAAGGATTAATTCTTAAAAGTTTCCCCTTCTTTGGATTTGTTCCAAATACGCTTACTCCGATTTTACCGCCGAAAACATCTTTGTATTCGCCCTTAGCAGGTTCTATGACCATAAAATGAGTTTTTTCTTTGTCAGATAATTCGCAACACATATTATTTATCAATTGATAAACGGCATTAGATTTACCTGATCCTGTCGAACCCGTTACAAAAGCATGTGATGTGAAACTATTCTTGTCAAGAAGTACCCTATTATTTTCGTCATCATACATATGATGTATAGCACCAAAATCAATCTTTTTACCCTTTGGCTCATCTTGCGTATACAAAACATTTCTGCCAAAACTTGCACATTCAATTACAGGAATGCCCGATACTGACTTCTTTGGAAGCCCCATATAAATTGCAAGTTCTTTTCCACTGACTATTGTTGACGCAGTCGCACTATTTTTTTCATCTTTTTCATCTGCGATGTCAAATATTGGATGATTGAAAGTGCTAAGATATGGTATCAAGGGTTTTGCCTCTTCTGAATCCCATATACTAATATGGGAGGTTTCAACTGATGAATGTTCCCCTTGAATGATTGACTTATATGTGCTGGCTACAGATACACATGTTGTATAATCGTCCGATAAAAAATATACTCCGCAATCATACATTCCATAATCTTCACATTCCTCGATCCTCTCAATTTGCAAATTAATCCTGTCGAGAATTGATTTTATGCTTCTATTCTCATATGTAATCTGTAGTCCTTCTCCTTTGGTCGTGCTTATCGCATTGGCTACCGAATTCTGCTCACTTAAGGATTTTGAAGTGCCGGTTGTTTCAGTTTTTCCTTCTGCATCACTTTTATCAGTGTGATGTCCATGCATGTAATGATAATCAGCTGACACACTTGCTCCAACCGTTGCTGATGCACTTGCTGTGGCACCAACTCCAAAAGGTGTCACATTAACACCGGCGGTTGCTGTTGTGCTTGCATTGGCTCCAACAGATCCACCTACTGTATGAGCGCTATTAGTTCCTTTTGTAATTGTATGAGTTTTGGTTTTAGCAATACTTTCATTAGTTGTATCAGTTACACCCTTAATCACACTATCAGTTACCGTCTTTCCATTGGTATCATTGATAGAATACTCGGATTTTTCAAATGGTTTAAGTGCGGAATAGATTTCCTCATAACCTGCTCTGATACTTTCTCTCGCAATATCTGTTACTGGATCTGCAATAATCATCACAGTACATTTCTTACCTTTTAATGAATCCGCCAGTTTTTCCAAACCTTGTATATATTTCTGATTTTCTGTATCTTCTTCGTTTTTTAGAGCCGCAATGCCTGTTACCGCTGAGACACAAACATTATTTTCAAAAATGCTCTGAACGATATTCATCCTTTGTCCAGAATCTGTAATTTCTTCAAGCTTACTGCCTGGGAAATTTGCCTCCAGATTTCTTATCAACGCCGATATCTGGTTTTGAGGAACAAAGGAGTCATCTGTTGTCTTGCACACTGTTCCCAAATAAACATCAATTCCTGTATCATCGCTTTTTAACAGCATTACGATTGTCGCATTTTCGTATAATGATGTAGCGTTATACGTTGTGGCCAACTTATCTAAAATATTTTCATCCTTGTCAAACACTACTCTGGTTAATTTTGCAAGCATTATATTTGTACCAACGATGCAAACTGGCAAGTCGGATTTTTCTTTTGGTTCAGAGAAAGTCACATCAAATGACGGAATAAATACAGGTCTCTTATCAATATCAGAAATGTATTTTCTCATAATCACTTTATCTACCTGAGCTAATGCCGTATTCAAGTCATCTCGAAGACGAACATCTACATCTTCTTTTGCCATCTTTCCACCTCCCTATCTCTACTTCAAAATAATTTTAAAGATAAATAGTGCTACAGCAACTACAGCAACTATAGCTATTATCCATAAATAATTCTTCATAAACCATTCTTTACTAAACAACCGTATTTTACTTTGGCCGCCACCGGTTGTCATGACGACATCTTCTTTTTTTTCTTTATTTGCCTGTTCTACTTTATTTTTCTTTTTTGTTTTTCCCAGAGTAGGTTTATTTTTATAAACGCTTTCCCCAATTTCTTTGATGATAGGAAGTCTCTCTTTTGTCGCAAAATTATATCTGAGCCACAACAACTGCATTTGAAAAAACTCTTCATTCCATTCGTCGTTAGATTTTGTATACTCATCTTCCTGTCGAACATACGGCTCATCTAAACGAAGAACTTCTCCATGAATTGCTTGGCTCGTTTCCTTTATATATCTCCGTGCTTCATTATATTCCGAAGTAGCAAACGTTGGATCAGATCCAATGATACCAACCAGCAAAGCTCTTAATGCGCCCACATCTTTACTTTTTATTGCATCTGTATATGCTTTATTTGAATTAAAATACATAATCGGCCTCCTAAATCTGTGTATATGAAATCTTTGCTATTAGCTGATCTAAATACTTTCGTATTTCATCCAGTTTATTCACCTCTACTGCATAACACTTTTCGTCTGCAGCGATTTTAGACGCTTCTTTTTTCATATCAGAAATAGCATCGTTCTTCACTTTTATCATTGACATTACCTGATCTACACGTTCTTTAGTATCCTTCTTTAGCGCCTTAACATCATTTTGATAATCGGATCTTAATTTCTCAACATATTTATCAATTGAAACTTGAATAGGATCAATATTGTCCGATACGTACGTTGCAATGTCGATATATGTTTTCTTTATTGTCTTAGGCTCTTTCCTCGTTTTCCATGCCCGTCCTATTGAACTGAAGAAATTTCCTATTCCATACCCAAATTCAATATATTCTTTATTTGGATTGGCCTCATCACGTGTACTTGAAATAGGCTTTGTAAATTTTTCTTTGTCAATTAATTCCTGGTATTCAACAGTATCTTTTAACGAAAAATTTCCAATATTCATTAAGCCGGATGTCTCAAGCTCCAATAAGTAAGAAACAAATTCCTGATATAAATCTACCGTTGCATTTCGTTTCTTTTTCTTAACCAAGGTTACTGTATCCCTTATTTGCCCAAGTAAGGAATCGACTTGATTAGAAATATCTTGAATAATTTCATCACCCTCGGATTTGGGCACTTCATTTCTTCCGTTTATCTTCTCAGCGATACTGTTCTTTATTACATAAAAGCTCGATTGAATTTTATTAATTTCAGGAATCGTTTCAGTTATATCGTCAATTTTTCTCTTTACCTGATTCATTCTTTCTTTTATATTTTCGAGCGTAACCCTTCTTTTTTCTTCCGCTGCCTTTTCTGCTTCTTTTTTTGCTCTTTCCGAGACAGCATCGCTGTAATCTTTTTTTGCTTGTTCCAGTGCCTCCAGTTCTGTTTTATTTAGACTATCAAGTTCTCCTATGATATCTGTAAAGCAATTTAATAGATTACGCACCTTAATAGGATACGCATAACTCTTGATATATTCCTTTATAGCACTAGCCAATGCTGGGATGCCTGTATGAATCATTACTCGTTCCGGTACAGCCAAATCTCCAGAGAGTTTCTTTGCATACTCGTATTTTTCTGCTTCAGAAACAGAGCTTTGCTCTTCCAAGCAGTAATTATGATAATTGGCATACTGTGTTTTTATTTCTTCAATGTATGACTCAAAATCATGTTCTAATTCTTCATGTCCATAATAGTAAACTTTTTTGCAAAACTCGGCATAGTAGCCATATAACTCAGCCTTTTTAGTTCTGCCTTCTGACAAACCTGGTCTCTTCGTATACCCATTTACCACTGCTAATGCTGCACCCGATGTTACAGGAAAGACTCTCGGATTGACAATATTTCTTATTCTCTGAGAATTTGGAACTTTCTTGATGTTGGCGATATAATTTTTTACATAGTTCTGTAAAGTTTCCCCTTCATTTGTATATGTCAACGAATCGCACATATTCATTACAAATAAGAATCTATCATTAAACGCGCCTTCATCCTTTTCTGCAGATTCTTCTATGATATCCAATAATTCTACAATATTGTCATCTTCTAACTTATCATCCGCAATCAAAACAACCATCTCTTTTTGTTTTGATTGTAAAACCTCTTTCGTGATTTCTAAGTGAGACTTTTTATGTAAGCGCCTTGCTTCTTCATCCGTTTTCTTTGTATCATTTCCAGTAGCACTATCCGTACCTGGGGTATCCACAATTACTAAATTGAAATCATTTTCAATGTCCTCAGGATACAAATTTGCAAGTGATGTTAGCACTTCGATATTCTCAACAGTTTCTTCAGCACCTTTAATTTTATCCTGAACTGCTTCCTCATTTTCGCAAACGAATTCTTTCTTACTTCCCTTATACGCATAACGAACTTTAGCAAAACACTTTAAATCTTTTTCATCCGTATGAATTATCTTGCATATTTTCGCTGTGCAAGTCCCAGAAGCAGTTGGAAGAATATTTTTCCCGATCAATGCATTAATTGTCGAAGATTTACCACTACTATATGTACCAGTAAATACTATTCTGAACTCTTCTGCTTCAATTTCATCATATGTTGATTTCAAACGACCATATTTATCTATTAGTGCAGATGACTTTGATTCTTTTACAATCTCTTCAAATTCTTTAGTAAGCATCAGGTCAATTACATCTGCGATATTTCTTTTCATCTGAGAATCAGGAATAATCTCATTAACCAAGTCACAATATGTAATATTGGCTTTTAATTGACGATTCTCGTTCTGAGCATTCAATGATTTCTTAACACTATCATAATCTATCTTTCTTCCTGAAAACTCAACCTTAATGTCCTTATCTCCCATTTTGCAGATTGTTTCCAATAATCCACACCAATTATCTCTCGCTATCGGATCTATCCAAGCCTGAATAGGCATATGTACTTTTGGATCAAGAAATCGCTTTAAGTTCGCATCACAATGCTTGTTTGTTTGTATTTCTTTACCATCAACCCTCACGGTTGTTATCATCTCATATGGATCATATTCAATATATATCTTTCTCATCTAAAGCCTCCTCATAGAGTATTTTTTCTAATTCAAAATAGTGATGCAATCACCTTGACTCCTTAGCCACATATCAATTCCTTTTCCAAACACCTCAGCCTGAACAACATATCCTTCATCTATTTTATCGACAATATTTGCTGTAGGCAAACGATCAAGAACTGCATCTACATCCAGCCCCTTATACACAAATTTTACTTTTTGAAGTTCCCCTCCCATCATAAACTGTACTCGTTTTCTAAATTCTCCCTCTTCAAATCTGCTGCTATACGGAATATGAAATCTCTCATCAAGTACCTGGACATTTTTTATTCTATCTATGCGATATATCGTCGGTGATGAATCATTGATGACATCAAAATCTTTCTTCACTTTTTCATCATCGATAAATGCTGTCAGGTAAAAATAGTATTCTGAAAACATGATTGCCACAGGTTTCAATTTTCTCTGCACAGTTTTCTTATCCTTAGTTCTTGTGTAATCAATTTCAATGTAATGACAATCTCGGATTGCCTGGCCAAGAGTCCACATATTATCCAAAAACTTTGTTCGATGTCTTGGCTCAACATAATGAAATTCTTCATTCCGAATAAGATCTTTCACAATCTTCTGGTTCTCATAAGGAACACAGGAAGAAATCAATTTATCAAGCATCGGTATCATTTCATCTTTAGTCAATGACCGACTCTCAAGTAATATTTTGCAAACTGCAAGAATCTCACTGTTAGTTAGCTTGATTTTGTAAATATGTTCTAATCGAAATCCCTTCTTAACTCGATCATAGATAATGCTATTTATGACACCGGATTCATCCACATCATTAGCCAAGAAATTCCGGATGCTATCTATATCTCTCTGGATACTTCTTTCATCTACATTATATTTTGCAGCTTCCTCTGTCTTGTTTACGATTCCGCCATTGATCAGCCGTGTATAAATACCAAGCAATCGGTCTGATCTGTCTCCCTTTAAGCCGTCACTCATAATGCTACCTCCATGTCTATAAGGTAATTATAATCTCTTAGAATGACGTATCCTGTCATGCTATTCTTTTTTTCTCCAATTTTTATACTCCCCTGATGTAATTCTTGCATCAGTTGGTCTTTCGGCATCATCCGGAATCGCCCATTCTCTACCTAATTTTGATGCGCCTTCAATTTTACCTTCTTGACACATTGTCCTTACGCGGCGTGGAGAAAGATTCCATTTTTCAGCTACATCATTCACTGAAAGATAACCTTTAATCATACAAATACACCTCTTAAAAATAAAAAAAAGCAATGCCAATATTAGCAATGCTCTTCAACGTGCAACTGGCTACCATATTGTTACTTAGGCCCTATAGCTTTGCGTCACACTCTTTCGAATGCTTTGCTAAAAATATTTAATTGGTATGTGTATAGCATATTCCGTCAACGGCCATTTGTCAATAAGGAATTGACATAACTCTCCAAAAATCTTGTACAAAATAAACAAAAAAAAGACCTGCAAGCATCCGAAGACACCCACAGGCCATAACCAAATCTATATTCTCTTTGCATAATCCAGATTATCGTAAATATAGAGTTATCGTAAAAGAACTGTATGGACAGTCTATGGAAAGACTTTTTTCTGACAAACTTTTACGATAACTCTTGCCT
>NZ_JBQHVP010000034.1:0-11841 GCF_052064435.1 Blautia sp. HCP3S3_B11 | reverse complement strand
AATCGCATTTTTTCACTGAAATCAAGGGATTTTTACCATCTTCATTACCTTTTCTGATACAAACGAGAGTTAATTATCATGGAAGTTCACAGATAGACTTGTTGATGAATCAGCTGTTTTAAGGCCTTTGTCATAGCATTTGATTTTATATGTGTTTCGATATTTTTCACGAAAGTGGCAAAAAATATCTGACTGCGAATGCCCTGACTTAATTCAAAACGAAACTCCTGTACGCTTTTTGTACGGTACTCAGAATTTTCTGTGGCAGTGACATAGGCAAGGACTTCCCTGTTGCCGAAGATCTTAGTGAGAACCCGGCGGACACCAGTATAATAAGCACCGATCTTTTCATTGGAAAACGTAAAATGTCTATATTTTGGCAGCATAAAATATACATAAAAAGCAGATACGAAAATCCCAGATAACAATTCGATTAAATATTTTTTATTTCTGCAAAATATATTCTTCCAGTTTAGCTGCCATATGCAGCGGAATAGGCAGAACCGCAGCCTCATCATACTGAATCGCACCCTTTCGCAGCGAATTGGCATAAATCACCCACTCTTTCGGGTCATCCCCTTTTTGCAATTGGATTGGATAAAATTCTATCATATCACGCTCTGCAAAATTCTGTTCTGACTTACTGTAAGTACTTTCCTTATAGCTACATGTATAAGACTTATCTTTAGGTCTCTCAGCAACAGACCAGTAAACATCTTTGTATTTGAAGACACCACTTGTCTGCGCATGTCCATCTCCTTTTTTAGAAAAATCTGTATAATAATCCGGCACTTCTCCATTTCGTCTTATTCTCATAAACCGGACTTTTGAATCATTCAGACTTATCTTATAACTATTTTGTTTCGTACCTACTTCTATTTCTTGTGGACAGTATGGTTCTAAATATGTATATTTCTGAATCTGACCGTCTGTAATTCCATTACATACCGCACGTGTGTTTCCATTTGCCTCAATCATAACAAGCAGATTATTATTTTTATATACATTCTTCCACATAATCATCTTCTGCTTAAACATTCCCTTAGCTGCATTTTCACACTTTTTCTCAAAGTCTCTGTCCATGCTTAACCTTGCCAGTTCCAATCCCGCTTTTTTATAAGGTACTCTTATCTTCTCAAAAGCCTCACATTCCACGTATATTTTCCCTGAGATATAATCCAGTTCAACACATAATGGAAGGAATCTTGCCTTTCCATACAATGTCTTTATCTGTGTCATCACATGAAGGCCAATTACCGGAGTATGTACCAGCATATTCTCTTTATTAATAAGTTTTTCATCCAAAGTCCTTACATATCCCAGCTGGCGGCATAAATCTTCAATTGCACTCGCAATTTTGCTTTTAATGGTAGTTTCTATAGCTTTTTGCTTTTTCTTATCTTCCTCTTCCCCTGACTTCCATGGGATTATAAACTGTGTTAGTCGGTTTCTCAATGCAAATCCACAGCGGATTGCATCTTTAGGATCTTCCTGACCATAGCTTTCCTTTCCAGGCAATAATATAACGCAGGCTGTAGTTTCTGATGCAGTCTCGATTTTTTTCTCAATTTCTTTCATTCGTTTCAGAACCGCTGCACTTTTAGAACTCTCAAGCGCAGCTCCAAAATTTCCCAATTCACACATTTTAATCGTAAATGTCATATTGTCTGTGTTCTGAAAAATATTCTGAAGTTCAGAAATGATTTCCTGTGCACACTCCTTCGCATCATTCATATAATAAACTTCCAGATGCAAAATATCTGACTCTATACATTCCCGCATACGTCCGGCAAGCTGAATACGCTGATTTTCATCCAATCCTTTATTAAAGTTAATCTCATCTACGTTTAGTTTTTTAAGTACATTCTTTGTACTGCCTACTCTCACTGGCATTTCTGGCTGTTGTACCATTGGGGATATATAGGAAAATACTCCGTCATAAATATTTTTTTTCTCAACTACACTTACACCTGTCCCCGTTATATTCTTCTCAAATCCGTTACTGTCCATTCCATTTTTATACAAACATGTAATTTTCAGACTCTCTGCCAGATACATATCCGGTGACTCTATGATTTCCCCAGCTGGTGGAAGTGGCCTGTAATTATATAAATTATAATATTTTTCTTCTGTCTCCTGCCAGCAATACTCTCTTCTTCCATCATTATATTTCTGATAAATCGGCAACTTATAAATCCTGTTGTTTTCCAGCCATATATGTGCCATTATTTTTTCTTCCAGATACGGCATCCTGTTTTTTTCTTTCGCCCAATTTCCCGGTATCCATCTGTGTATACGACAATCACATAAGAGCAAAGCCTTTCTTTCAGGTGGTGTCGTCTGAAGAGAAAATGAAATTCCATAAGAATATGCCTTTTTTCCCTCCTCCTGTATATCTGAAATAAGATGATTTTTTCCTGCATAGTTAAGCTTCACATCATGTCCATCTATGCAAATAGTTTTTCCTGCTAAAGCATTCGTTGTCATCAGAGAAAAAGCAGAGTAAGAATAACTTTCTGTCGGAATACCATTTTCATCAAATAATTTTACTTCTTTACATCCTTTTAATTTTTCCAGTTCCTTCACAGATATTTCTTCCAACAGCTGTTCTATTTTCAGCTTTGCAGCCACAGGAAATCTGCTGTTTCCAAGATAATACGAATGCAGCCATATTTCCATATGCTCAGTTAATTCCTCCAGATTTATTTCCCGTTCACATGAAATTGCCCACATTTCATCATTGGACTCTTCCCGTAATGGTGTAAGTTCAACAAAACCATCCATCCACGCATCCAGACTGTTTTTCAACACATATGTCGGCAGCGCATATGTTTTATCCCACCTTGGTTTTGTTATCTTTTCTACCTCTATCAGCTTATCTTTCCATGCCTTCGGAAAACCTACGTAATATAATTTGCAGACAGTATCGTTATTTGGCACATATGCCATTGGATAAATATTTGTAAGATTACTCATGCCTGATATCTCCTTTGTACGCTGTAAAAAATGGTTCATATAATGTTCTTGCGATTTCTCCGTTCTCTGGGTCTGACAACATTTCATTCAGATACTCATAAATCTCATTTAATGTATCAAACCCTTTTTCTGCACCATCTCTCTTTCGGAAAGCACCGTCTGCAAAATAAACTGTCGGTGGATTCCTGGATGCATCTGTAATTCTGCAAAGTCTTCCAAAAATCTGCAGAATCAGTACAAACATAGTAGAAACCAAATCTCTTTTTATTTCCACATCCTCCAGATTATCCAGTCTTTCTTTCGAAGTCCGATTCATTCGAACCCAGAATTTTGCTGCTTCTCTTCTGACATATAAATTTTTTTCATATGCGTCAGTATATGGATAATCATATAATTTATCCGCCATATATCCATTCAGTTTTATGCTCTTTTCCTTCACATCATCTGGAATTCCCATCGGCCGGAGCAAAAAGAAAACACTGTTTAGAGAAGAATGTCCTCGTTCGTCCACAATATTATGTCCTCGCTCAATTGCCAGAGCCGGAGCCACCAGGATTCTTGCCTTTCTTTGATCAAATCTATATACCTCACCGCGCCGGATATAATTCTCAGACTCACCCGAAATTGAACTCTTATCCGAAATCAATTCGCATACATTTTCTCCACATTTTCTGTTTATCAGATTTCTTCTTAAACGCTCTGCTACGATTCTCGTTTGTCGAAAACTATTTACTACAAGAAGAATTTTCCCTTCTTTCTCCAGTTCTGAAACAACATTAGGGGTACATTTATCTACTACTTTCTTTAAAATTTCTTCTCGTGATTCTAAAGGACTTCCTGATACCCGTTCTGCAAGTCCCAATTCTACAAAATGAGTTCTGGAGATAAAATCACGTATATTTTCTCCAGCCTCAAGAATATAATTAATTTCGGCATTTACATGGTATTCATAGGAACCTTTTGCATAGCTGGAACCAGACATCAGAACAACATGCGGACCTGTGGAAACCCCCTTCTCATTTACACGCAGTCCCGGCAAATCCGTCAGCAAAACTCTTCCATAAGCATACTGTCTGAACAGCAAAATATCATCTTCATCTGTCAGCTTTATTCCAAACAGATTTCCAAGCAAAGCAGATGGAAGATAGTCCTGCTGAAGTCTGAAACGTGTCTGAATAAATCCTGTCAGATCATTATTGCTATTTTCACTATTTGGAGAATCTTCATATACATTTTCAAATGCATTTCCTATATTCCGTATATGTCTGTCAAATGCGATCAAGGTAAGTATCAGTTGTATTTTTTTGCGGATTTCTATTCTCTTCTTATTTTGCCGCTCTATTTTCTTTTGAATATCTCGGAGTTCTTTCTCATTTTTCCCGGGATGTTTTCCGGAAAGTTGCGCAGTGCCTTCCCAAACAAGCTCCGGTTCATTCTGATCCAGCCAGATGCCAAGTAATGTTTCAAATCGGTCTGTTATCACACTCTCGCAGGATTTTTCCATAATATCATAAAGAGAACTTTGTTCTGCCTTACTGACATCCATCAGCTTATATATTTCATCCTGAGTCGTCTGAGAAATTTCCTCTTTCATTTTTTCCAGCATCGTATATGCCGAAAAAGCATCTGACAATATATTTCTGCCACCATATTCTCTGACTGATTTTACCGCATTAGACACACATACCAGAACTGTAGGAGATTTCAACTGCAACTCTTTATAGTGGGTATCTTCTATATAATCCATCCGCTCCCTATTTGATTTACACATGAATTGTCTGCAGCTTTCTGAGACTTCCATAATGAAATCATTAAATTTTACCGCTGGTACAAATAACTCATCCAGATTTTTCTGAATCCTGTCACATTCATCATAGAATACAACATCTGCTTTCTCCATAATTTCTTTCAGAAAAATATTCTGCTGTATTCCTACTTTGCTCATCACCATTCCTGCAACTGTAGTAATGACAATATTTTTTTCCATTGCATCCCTTTGCATCGAAGTTGTCGGACATTTATCAAAATATGGACAGATAAACCTTTTGCCACCACATTCCAGCTTTGCACAAGGTTCCTCTCCAAAAGATACTGCATTCTCACTTGTCACATCCATTCCGTCAATCAGACAATTCGTTGTCAAATATTTTGAAAGATTTTCGCCTAAATAATAAGCATCTTCATCCAACATCTGATTAATATACTTTATACGTTCTGTTCTTCCGATTAAAGGACTGCAATTACAGTCAAGTTCCTGAAAGTAACCGTATAATTTAAAAACTTCAGCCACTGTATCTGTTACGATCACAACCTTTTTCCCCATTTTGTCCAACATATATGCGATAACCTTCAGCAACGTAGACTTTCCGGCGCCAACCATACCTACAATATTTGTAACCTGATTCAGTTTCAGAAATTCTGCCTGTTTCACTTTCCCTGAATTTACTTCTTTTATAAGATTACTTTTCAGAACACCTAAGCAATAGTCATTCTCTTTCTTTTTATGAATTTCTTCTGCCGCAGCCAGCATATCTGAAACAGAAAGTACGATTTTCTCTCTCGGAAGCACCTGGTCTGTAACCTTATCATCTTTTTCATTCTGTTGTTTTCCTTCATCTGCGTCATTCATCATGTCTTCATGAATACTCACATAAATCTTTTTCTGTTCATTGTTCCTGTTATAATATGAATAATCACCATTCGTTGCATATTTTCGCTCAACAGATTTTCTCTTTGCCAGAAGATATCTCCAGTAGTCTTCTTCACGATTTCCATATGGAAGATTTTCCGTATCACACTTTACGATTCTTTCCTCTGTAATTTCAAACAGCCTTATTCCGTCATATTCCTTCCTCTGGTATTTTTCTAATGTATCACTCCATACCTTTTCAGAACGATATTTCTTCAGATATACGGACGCATTCTGAATCAGATAAAAATTACGTCCGCTCCCTTTTCTTTGAATATTCTGATACTTGGTAAAAAAAATGTAGCCTTTAGCCGGATCTGCACCTGCTTTGAAATATGTTGCCACCATAAGGGCCATCTCAAAAGTAATAAACTGCTGCAACTTTAGCGGACTGTTTTTTTCGTCATAGCAAACTTTAAATTTCTTTTTTATCTGCTGCATTTGCGGCCTCCTTTTTTGTCCCATTGTTTCCTTTGAGTTTTAATGTTTCTTTCAACTCACCTAAAGTGACACAGTATATATTATTTTTCCCAATTTTCTTCAATTCAGCTTCTATGATTTTTATGTAATCAGTCTGTTCGTTTTTAAACTCATCCGGTATCACATAAAGTGCTTTTTGATAATTGCCCTCTGGAAATCCTCCCGCGTTTCTGATATTCGAACGCAAAAAATATGGATTTCTCACCTGCTTTGCATCTACTGCCCAGATTTCTCCATTGTCAAAAACGATCTCAATATCATATTTATCTAATTCCGGCCATAATGAACTCTTTATCTTATATTTCTCACAGCATTTCAAAATTTCCAATTCCAGTTTTCCCGGTGTACAGATATACATCATCACTCCACGTTTCAATCGGAATTTTCCATCATTTCTTTCAATCTTTGCAAGGTTAAGCTCCTCTTGTAAAGGTTTGCTTTCAGTACAATAGCGGCTTTGACATATCATTTTTGACTTTTCTTTCTTTAATGTCCACCCGCACTTCGGGCATACATAACAATCTTCTCTGATTTCTTCATAAGCATTTTCAATTGCCTGCAAAGCCATTTCATTCTGTGAATATCGAAGCTTTAATCTTCTCAAATCTCCCTGCTCTGCAATTGGATGTTGAACGAAATATTTTCTTAAATATACATAATCATCCTGTTCCAATAATTTCAGACAATCATAAACTGCTCTCTGCTCAATTCCGGCAATAATATCTTTTTCGACATAATATTGAACATAGTCTTCGCAACAGTCATTGACATAAAACATGCAAGAACTAATGTCCCCAACCAGTTCTTCCATATAATAAAATTCCTGTTCTTCAAGCTTCAGGTTCTCTGTATTTTTCCATCCCTCAAACCAATCCCTCACCGGCTTCATTGCATAATCTGTGATAAACTTCTGCTCATGTAGCTGATTGAAATCAAAATTTTCCTGATTGTACTTATAATTCAGATACTGAAAAATATTAATCCCATGAATCAAACGTTTACTATAAAAGTATTCCCCTTTTATCTTTTTTCTGTCCTTTTCACACAATCCAACTGTAATCAGCTGCATGGCCGTTTTTAATCTGGCTAAGTCATCCATATGCCTGCTCATCTCCTCATATCGTAAAAATCTTCCCAATAAAAAACGTTCCCTGACACGAAAGTCAAAGAACGTAATATTTCCTTTACAATATTCTCAAAACTGCAAAACAACAAAAGTATTTCAGATAATACACTTCTGCCATCTATAGCAATTTATGTGAACAAATATTCTATTCTTCGTGTACAAGTATAGAATATTCACTCACAGGGAAAAAGTCAAGATGTTTATCACATCTATTTTTCCCCTTCATTCGCTTCCTCTATTGTCACACTCTCCTGTACCTGCATATCCGTATACTGAACACGAATAACTGCCTGCGGCCAGTTTATGCTGACCATTGCTGTTTTGTCTTTCTCATCTCCTGCTTTCCGGATAAGCTCCAGCAATTCCTTCAGTACTTCCTTTGTCAGATAACCGCCTCTCCAGTGAAAAATAAGTATCCTGCCTTTCTTCGCCGCCTGCAAAGAACGTTTATACACATCCTCTTTCTTAGTAAAAGAAAGCTTCTTCTCCTTATAGTAAAAGTGCTCATGATCACCGCAGTGAGGCGCCGGTGCAATAAGAGGCTCATGATCTCTGAAAATCTGTGAATCATCCAGATTGAAATAATCATAGCGGATTTCAGAAGTCTCACGATCTTTTCCCAGGGTATTATCAAAAGTCGCATCCAGATGATAATATGTACCTCCTATTTTTACGATATTCCATGTGTGGCGATACTTAATCCCCTTCTCAGGATTATTTCCACAGATTGCAATCACACACCAGACTCCCAGTGCATCTAACAAAATCTTTACTGCTTTTGCGATTCCCTCACAAACACCAACGCCTTGCCCCAACGGTCCGATAATTTCATGGGAATATGATTTTTTCAGTTTGTCATAGCGGATATTTTCACAGATAAAATCATGTACATACTTCTCTTTCTCCCACTCAGACAGCTTCTGAGCCGGGCGAATCAGCTTCTCAACTCTGGCCGTCATAGCCTTTTGATGTTCGCAAATCTTCTTTTTATCAAAAAGATACTCCGGAATAAAAATCAGATTCGGAGAGTCTTTATAATACCGGTATTTATAACTGCTCACCCAAAATATCTCCGGATGATCCAGACGCATCTGAAAAAATACATTATAAAGTTCTTCTCCCTCTAATGCCGGAATCTGAAATTCATCCGCCAGGTTTTTCACACCGCTAAGAATGCTGTAATATGCAGCCTGCTTCGCCTTATTCATATGGTTGTAATAATATTGCTCCATTGTTATCTTATCTCCATGTTCTTCGTCACTTATAATCCCTTCCGGTACATTTCACTGATCACTGCCTGCGCATGTTCAGATTCCTTTTTCTCAATTATCTGCGCCCTGTCAGTTAAAATCGCCAGCATTTCATCTACCAGATCTTCGATTTTAGGATTTGTATACCGATATAAATAACCCAGCATTCTGGTTGCGGTATAATCTGTATTCATGTTTTTATATGCGATTTCAGCACAAAGCTCCTTCGGATAGCCCTTGCTGAGCAAAACCCTGTATAATTCTTTTGTTCTTTCTGATGCCATGTTTTTTGCCTTTCTTATCATGTTTCTGTGTCACCAGCCATCTGATTTACCTCGTCAAAAATCATATGATATAGCTATGTTTTTTTATAGTAACATACTTCAACTGATATTCGCAATCAGAACATGGAGCTTATTTGATATGGAAAAAGATTGTTACAAGGCACTGAGTAAACAGTAACACAGTAACTCCAAGACTTACAAGGTTATCAACGTGACAGTAGAATGTGCGCAATAACTATGTTATACTGATAATATCTAAATGCTTCAGATAACAAGCAATCAATACACTAGAGTGTGTTTGAAAAATGCTTTCTGTAAAATGTGCGTCACAATTTGTTGGTACACTCGTTACTATCTGAATCATTCAAGCCACATTCTCAGGAGGAAAAAATGTCGAAAAAAGAAATAAGTTTTACAGAAGGACCTGTGTTCCAGTCTTTGCTTCGGTTTGCCATTCCCGTACTTGGAGCATTGATCCTGCAGGCTGCGTATGGCGCAGTTGATTTGCTGATTGTTGGAAAATTTGGAAATGCCTCGAGTATTTCCGCAGTAGGAACAGGAAGTTCCTTTATGCAGATGGCTACTTTTATCATTACAAGTCTTGCAATGGGCTCCACCGTAATAATCGGGCATCACATCGGAGAACAAAAACCAAAAGAAGCAGGAAATGCGGTCGGAACTACGATCATTCTTTTTCTGATCATTGCTGTCATCATGACATTTGTACTGGAATTTGCCGCCGGAGGAATTGCGCATCTTTTACAGGCACCGGCTGAATCCTTTGACAAAACGATTCTTTATATCAGAATCTGTTCTGCCGGTATCGTTATTATTATTGCATACAACGTAATCAGCGGGGTGCTGCGAGGTGTGGGAAATGCAAACCTTCCACTTCTGTTCGTAGGAATTGCCTGCATCGTAAATATTCTGGGAGATTTGCTTCTGGTTGGAGTATTTCACATGGATGTTGCAGGTGCCGCCATTGCCACTGTATTTGCACAGTTTGTCTCTGTTGTCTGTTCTGTCGTTGTATTAAGAAAGCAGGATATGCCTATAGAATTTTCCAGAGAACAATGTCGGATTTATAAGGAAGAGTTGGGGAAAATATTGAACGTAGGTGTGCCGATTGCACTTCAGGAGACAACGGTTCAGATTTCATTTCTTGTCGTAAATTCTGTTATCAATCAGATGGGTCTGATGCCATCTGCCGGATATGGAATTGCACAGAAAATCGTTTCCTTTATTATGCTGGTTCCGTCCTCTATCATGCAGAGTGTATCAGCATTTGTTGCACAGAATATCGGTGCCGGAAAGAAAAGCCGGGCATGGAAGGGTTTTTACACTGCAATCATTACCGGATGTTCCGTTGGAATCATCATCTTTATGGTAGGATTCTTCGGAGGCGGAGTATTATCCTCTTTCTTTACCAATGATTCCGAGGTAATCGCGCAGAGTGCCGCTTACCTGAAAGGTTTCTCTGCCGACTGTATACTGACTTGTGTACTTTTCAGCAGTATCGGATATTTTAATGGCTGTGGAAAAAGTATTCCTGTTATGATCCAGGGAATCACTTCCGCATTCTGCATCCGAATTCCGGTATCTATCATTATGTCGAGATTACCGGAAACATCTCTGACTTATGTTGGAATGGCGACACCTATCACAACTGTATATGGAATTATCTTTTTTGTAATCTGTTTCCGGCTGTTAAATAAAAACTCAGCCAAATAATAAAAATGGTTTCCTGTTATCAGTTCTCTTAGTAGAGATGCTGATAACAGAAAACCATTTCCATTATTTGATTATCCTCCGATACATGAATCGCATAGAAAATTTCATTAAGATACGAATCACGTACAACTGTCAGATACCATGCCTGAATCCATAAACTTCATAATCTTATCTAAATACATTTCCATCGTCCTGTCATCGCTGCGGTAAGTCTCATGTCTGGTTCCCGGCAGGTAAACATATTCGCAGGAAGTAATTCCTCTATGATTAATTTTCTCTGCAAATTTTCTCAATGCGTTTACAGATACAAAATCATCTCTTTCTGCCTGAAATAGCAAAACAGGTGCTGTCAGTTTCTTCCATCCACAATATTTTATGTACCAACTCATTTTTACAGACGCCAGAAGCCACCCATAAGAAGCTGCACTAACCTGGAATTTTTTATTCTCTTTACGCATCTCATTATATTTTTCGAATCTTGGTCTGGAAGTACATCCACTGGTTTCGAAAGTCTCACCACCATCATAAGGCTTCTGACCAGCTACATAGTCTTCCTCTTTTCCCAAAAGGCACTTCGTCTGTGCAATAGCAATCACCAATGGCCAGGGAACATTTCCGGTGAGCGGGCGGAGCATAGGAGAATTCAATATAATCTTCTGAAACAGTTGCGGCTCCCATGCAGCTGCAATTGTGCCAATCGCCCCACCCATAGAATGCGCAAAAAGAACTAACGGCAGTTCAGGATATGTTTTTTTAATTACATGGCATATTTTCAAAAAATCTCTCACATATCGCTTCCAGGTATCTATATGTACAAGAGATGAATCTGCTGTCAGACAATAACTTTGTCCATGTCCCATATGTTCCGGCATATACACATGATATCCAGCCTTCAGAAAATAATAAATCATCTCATCATATTTCGGCGCTGCTTCTGTAAAGCCATGACTGATTATAATCACGCCTTTCGGCTTCTCTATCAGGTAGCGCTGTACATGAATTTTCCCCACTATCCCCGTATCTTTTCGATGCAGATGATCCTCTGCACCAGGAATGTATCCTTCCTGACAGCGCATTGCAAGATATGGTTCTATTTCATCTTTCATTTTATATAAATATTCATTTTCATGTATTATTTCCATTCGTATGTACTCCTTCATTTTTCATAACCCTGTTGTTATCTGCTTCACCATTCAATACATACCTGTAATATAATTGTGAACTTCCATGATAATTAACTCTCGTTTGTATCAGAAAAGGTAATGAAGATGGTAAAAATCCCTTGATTTCAGTGAAAAAATGCGA
>NZ_JBQHVP010000033.1:0-12616 GCF_052064435.1 Blautia sp. HCP3S3_B11 | reverse complement strand
CCCCTTGAAGACGACGAGGTAGATAGGGCAGAGGTGGAAGTGTGGTAACACATGGAGCTGACTGTTACTAATCGGGTGAGGGCTTGACCAAAAAAGCTGAGTGACGGAGTCACGAAGTGACCCCCGCGGAGTACTGTATATGACAATACTCAATCGGCAACGCAGGAAGTTAATTCTCAAGGAATGTTGACATGTATGTAGTTTTGAGAGTATATAAAATATACTTTGTAGGGGATTGGTCAAATGGTATGATAGGGGTCTCCAAAACCTTTGGTGGGAGTTCGATTCTCTCATCCCCTGCTCTAAGGAACGTTCGAAAGCCTTGTATTTACTGGGTTTCGGGCGTTTTCGATTTTTCGGTCAAAATCAAATCTAATCACAAATCTAATCATAGGGTCTAATCACCTCTTTTCTTACGGAAAAATCATCAAAAATCTTTAAAAGGATATAATTTTGTTCAATTTTTCCAGATTTTCTTTATCCGAATTGATACAGTAGTGATAATATTTTTGTGTAGTTGCAATGTCTGTGTGACCTACCTGTCCCTGAACAAAAGCATCATCGACCTTTTCAGAGAGCAATTTACTGATATAAGAACGTCTGATCTTGTGAGTTGATCTTGGAAGAATATTTATTTCTTTACACTGTTTCTGCAACCAGTAGTTGATCTGCTTGGATGTTACACGCTTTCCTGCAATGGAAATAAGGTATTCGCTATCTTTTGACAGTGCTTTCAGTTTATCCAATACCTGTTGTGCTGCTTCCGGGATTAAAATGTCTCTTATACTTTCGTCTGTCTTGGGGAAGTCTTTTACACCCATGGTACGTTTTTTTAATACCTTATCGTAATAGTTGTATTCGGTACGGCAGATATGTAAACATTGCTTACTTTTATTATCTTCTGGCTTTAAGGCTGTTAATTCTCCTACTCGCATACCTGTATAAATCTGTAAAAGTACAGCTAAATTCTTTACAGATTCTTCCTGTTCCAGATGCGAAACAAGGTTGCGCATTTCATCCAACGAAAAGACCTGTGTCTCTTTCTCTTTGATTACTTTCTTGAAGATATTCTTTGGCAATGCCAAATCTTGAAAGAATAATGCAATACTGAAATCTGTATACTTTTCTCTTAAAGCATACTTAAATACACCATTTAACAGAGTTCGCAAACCAGAGTATGCCTTTACCGTCAGTTCTTTTTGGCTGATAGTTTTCTTGATAAATCTCTCCAAATCGCTGTTGGTTACATCACAAAGCCGGATTTTACAGAACGGTTCATCTGCTGGAAAGAAGCGTTTGAAATCGTTCTGATATCGGCATAAAGAACTGGCTTCGATTTCCCTGAATTCCTCTTTTTCCTGTATCCATTCAAAATAAACTTCTCGAAAACATGGTTTGGTCACTACTTCTCGGTAGTATTCTACGATCATGTCCTCTAATGCTTCCCTTGTAGAACGGCTCTTTAACACACGCCCCTTGGGTTTCTCTGCATCTGGCAGGTAGGTAAACCAACGTTTATCCTTTTCGCCCTGCCAGATGTCAAATGTATGTTTACTTAATAATTCCTGTCTTTTACGCATTTCCATTTTGCATTGGATGGTATCAGTATCAATTAAACCATTTTCAATTGCAAAATTCAAAATATCCTGATTCGAGTACATCTGTTTTGCTGGTTGCACTGATACCACCTCCTTTTTCTGCAACACTGAATGTTAATAAAATGCGTTATTGTTCTGGTCTTTTTATGGCATTACTATAACGCATAATTTTTAGAATGCAATGGCACTTCCAGTGGTGTTTCCAATTTTTATGGTGTCATTTCGACTCATAAATGAGTCGATTTTCACCAATATTTTTTTTAATTATTAAATTTTTATAAACTGGAAAATGCCCCACTTTGACTGCAAAAAGTGTGAAAAAGTAATATTTTTACGCAGCAACCATGTGTAAATCATCGTTTTCAATAAGTTATTGGAAGCAGGCATACACGCAAACATGGCACAACAGTCCAGTAATTATTCAATTTTTGCTGGAGATCGTTTTCGCAAGTTTCTGGGTTGTAATAACTAAGCATAGCTAAGGCTCCTTTCTGGTTAAAAAAAGTGATTTGTATCATTTCTACTCCCGCGCGTAGCGTTTGCTTTTTAATAGGAAATTTCTATGGTAAGTTTTAGGACTGTTGTAAAATTGCACAAACCTATGATAGATGCGGACTTACAGCGTGTTTGTTGTGATTATTCAGTGATTTTTTAGTAGATGAAAAAACGCACATAAATGAGTCTTTTTTTTACACACTCAAAAAATGTAGTTTTTTCATCATTTTTCCCTATTTTATGCGCTTTTCACGAATTTAAATTACATTTGTAAACCCTCTTGTAAATTGATTTTTTGTGTGTTTTAATAGGCACACACGAAATAGTGTTGCAATTTTCTAGTCGCGGCAGGAAATGTGCAGATATAAAATGCAATTTATGATTTTGTTAGATTATTTGCGAAAGGAGTATAACTATGGTAACAAGGGGAATTGTGCTTAGAGCATTGGATTTAGTTCATTGGTTACAGAATCTTGTAGATGCCTGTGTGCTGGAATGTAACGGTACACCAGATACAGACCTTACTATACGGACATTAGCAACAGAATTTTCTGAACTGCGATTAGATACAGAATCCTACTACACAACAGGACAGAGAATAGCAGGCTTTGTACCGGAAATTTCTAAACGCATTATTGCAGGAATTAAGAAACCCGGCGTTATAAAATGTATTTCTGATAAGTTAGAAAATTACGTAGAATTGTGGAAACCAGACATTGGTGTCTGGATGGGGATTTATCCATATAGATATTGTTACGATAACGGAAAAGTATACAGACGGATATGCCGGAATGGTGAGAAAGCTGCTGTTGATTGTAATTCTAATGCAGTATTAGAAAAAATCATTGAAATTCATGGCAGACTGGAAACGGCTAATAAATCTTCACATGAATATGAAAAGTTGGAATTTGAGTTAAAAAACTTAGAATACAACTATGATTGGCTGACTTTTATGGAATCGTATTACTGGGAATTGGAAATGAAATACGAACCTGAAATGCCGGATTATGAAAAACTGGATATGGAACTGCAGGAAACAGCAACGGATGCATGGCAGAGTTACATGGAAGCAAAACAGGATGCGGAAGTTATGATTCTGGAAACAATAAAAAAAGAATATTTTCTGGAAGATGCGAAAGAACTTAGTAAACAGTTAGATTTATTTATTAACAACATAAAAGATTTGTTCTTGGGATTGTGTAACTACGATCCTGATGCAGAAGCTGTTTTTTGCAGCAAAATGCTTATGTGGGGTCATTATAATGATGAGTATTTAACTGATGGAATCAAACCTTTTCTTATCCGTAAACAGCATAAAAGCAATATTGTTAAAAACGCACATGAAATGAAACAGGTTAAAAATTTTGGATTTGTTCCCAGTCCCGATGCAAATATGGGTGCTGTTACAGATCAGTAAAGTTTTACAGGAGATATGGCTATGATGGATAAGATGGAAAAATTGCACATTGCAGAGGTGTTCCAGCAGGAACAGCGGTTCAAGAATGTATTGGATAAAATTCTGGACATGGTTAGTTCGGAAGTGTGTGCAGAAACACTACAGGAACTGGACAAGATTGTGGAAAGTAACACAAAAGAATATGTTTTTGCAGAAGCCAGATATACTGCTGCTGTTTTAAATGATGAAGCAAGAGCAAAAAGACTTACAGACAAGTTGCTGAACAATACATCTATATAAAACGTTATGAAATATAGCTGTCAAAAGACATAGTTAAAAGAATACGAGGGAATTGCTATGAAAAAATTAATTATTACTGATAAATGCGATAACAAAAATACCTTGAAATATTTACAGGTACATATTTACAGTACCATACCAAAATTAAAAGATACGGATGAAGCCAGATCAGTGCAGAAAGCTATGGTGAAAAGAATGCATATTATTAAGGCTTTTCCCAAAATATAATCTTCTACCTATATTGTTACCAATTCACACGGCGATTAAAACGAAATAAGGACGGTGTTCAATTATGAAGAACGGCGATTTACAGGTTGCACCAGAGGACTTTTTTATAAAAGAAATCAGTTATGCATTTGAATTCAGATGTATAACTGTAACTGATGATGCTAAAAACGGCATACATAACGAGGGTGCATTAATAAAAGCAGTAACAGATTTTTACATTAACAGTTACAAAGAAGCAGGTTACAAACTGCCGGAAACAGAACAGATAGCTTCCGAGTGGTCCTATTTAATTAATATAGCTACAAAAACAATCAATCGACATTTAGAAAAAGGTTGTAAATTTACACGTGTTAAGAGTATACCAGCGTATGCAATTGCGCGGTTTATGTTCGAAAAAGAAGAATTTGCAATTATTGATCTGTTAAGCGTTGATGAACGTGATAAACGCATGGAATCTAGCGAAGAAAGTTTAATTTTGGCGAAATATCAGACAAGCGGTGCAAATGCCGGAATTTGGAAAGGTGGGAATAAAGTTGATGATATTCCACATTTTGCTTCGGACTGCTGTAAATATTCCGTTGTATTAAGACCTGTGGATATAAAGCAGATTTTTGATCTGATTCGCAGTTTTTGTGAAGCGGATGATACCAGAAAGCGTGTAAGAACGATTAACAAAAACCTGAGCGCATTTGCAAACGGAATTTTGGACTGGGAAAAGAAAGAACTTATAGAATTTTCGCCAAAATATGTGTTCTTGTCAAAATCTGGTGTTGCATTAAAAAAGAATGCACCAGAACCGCACATTACTGAGCCAGATGGCGAAGATTGGACTTTCGATAAATGGATGGATTCTATTTGTACGGATGATGAAATGAAATTTGCACTTTATGCCCTGTTACAGGCAAGTGTAAGACCGTTTCAGGACTGGCAGAAGATAGTTTTCTTTGTTAATCATGTCGGACGTAATGGAAAGGGAACGTTCGGAGAAGTGCTTAAACAGATTACACCTCGTTGGGAATCTATGAAGTTCTCAGAATTAGGAAGCAAGTTTCAGGCGAAGAGTTTATTGTATGACACACTGTTGATAAGTGACGAAAACGATGCTGGCGATAACGAACGTGCAACCTCGGAAGCATTAGCAAAAGCGCTGGCAACCCACGACGCCATTTCAATCGAAAGCAAGGGTTGTGACAAAATAACAGCAAAACCTTATTTATTACAGATTAATGATTACAATAGCGTACCAAAAATGTTAGATACAACGCAGAGTATGCAGGAAAGACTCTATATGCTCCGGTTTGCCAAAACATTCCGTGGGCGTGAAAAGAAATATATTAAAGAAGATTATTTACATAGAACAGAAGTATTGGAATGGATTGTAAAGCACGTTGCATATGATATGGACTCACTGGAAAGGCTGCCAGAGGTGGCAAGCAATAAAGAACTTGTACAGGAAGTAAAAGAAACAAACAATCCAGTGGAAGCATTTCTATCGGAATTTGATTATAATTTTGGATGGAATTTCGTACCGATGGCAGTCTTATATCAGTTGTATACCTTGTGGTATAAGGGAAGTCATGCCGGTAATAATACCAGACTTGGGGACAGAAATTTTGGCAAAATGATTCGCCAGATCGCTGTTACAAGAGATGATATGGAATGTAAAAAAGACCGTCCGAAAAACAGCGCATATAACACTTCCAAAATGACCTGTCCGGCTCTCTGGAAGTACAGATGGACATACAATGCAGATTATAACGCAGGAAAACTGCCTTTAATTGACGAATGGTTACCCAAAAGTTATGCAAAGGAAGAATATTGGATGGAGAAATGTGAAAAAACAGTTTCGGGGGTATTCTTTCCGAAAGTATCAGCGAACATAGATAAAGAATACAGTACAGAAGATATTTGGGTAAAGAGAATTACAGTGGAAGAAAGACCAAAAGGATATTCGCGAAATGATGTCATGGGCGAAAAAGCATAAACAGAAACATGGAATTATAAATTTCCAGATTAACGGATAAAAATTACAGAGGTAACAGCTCCAAACTGCTACCTCTGTTTCTATGTTTTAATAAAATGAACCCGCCGTCCGCCTTTTTACAGGGAAAAACAGTAACAGCCGTAGGGATTTGTTCCGGTTGTTCCAGTATGTTCCGGTAATTTTAAAGTTACTGGAACATCAAAAAAGCCTGTAAATACAAGGTTTTCGAGCCTTTTGTTCCAGTTGTTCCAGTATTTTTTACATTCTATTATAAAAAATATATTATATATGTTACACGTATATACAAGGAAGTGGAAAATTACTGGAACAACTGGAACAAATGCGTAATAATGTGTCAAAAACATTGAAAAATCAATGTTTTTCGTTGTTCCAGTAACTTAAAAGCTAGTGGAACAACATATAAATTACTGGAACAGAAACATTGCTTACTGGAACAACTCCTCCTGCTGCTTTTTCCATGTAAAAGTGCCGAACAAACAATTTTTGTAAAAAAGATTGCTATTTATCTACATTTTTGTATATTATTTACAAATATTCGCAACTGTTTTTATGAAATATGTTGCATTTTACAAAGAAATGTGATATTATTACATTAAAGATGAAAGGGGTGATTTGATGACAGACAGAATGATTTTCTTAGACACTTTAAGAGAATCTTTACAGAAACAACTGGATGCCTTAGATGTTTACATGAATACCGTAGCGCGAGAAGACTATGATAAAATGTCCGAAGAAGAAAAGAAACGTCGCGAACGTAGAAAAACCAGCATCCTTGGCTTGGAAGATTATCTCTAATTCTTTTTTTACCATAGGTATGGTTTTATACATAAATAATTTTAATCCGTCATCGTCGTAGAAAATGGGGGTATGTGGGTAACATTTTTTGTTATCCATATATCCCCATTTCCATATTAGCAACCAGCAATTGTATTTTGTTTGGATTTTGCACGTACAGTTTCCGTACCGTATTTTGCACGTATGTCATCAATCGGTATTTCTTTTTTATGATGTCGTTTGTATTCTCCATAATGCCACGTCCACGCTTTCTTTTTAGGTGCATAAGTAAATCCCAAGTCTTTCAGTTCCTTTCTGTATTCGTACGAATCAAAAGCCCAAATCCATGTACCAATAATTTCTAATGTAATATTATAATTTATCACGGAATTAAGCATTTCTTTGAACTGCTGGTTCTCTTCTTCCGTAAACTGTGTTTCGCCTGTTTCTGCGGATTTTTTATTTAACAGATCAAAGATTTCATCATATTCTCTGTTGATCTCCTGCGTTATTTCCACACTACCGCCCGGATTATCTGGGTGATATTTTTTCAAAAGTTGACGGTACTTAGTCCGAAGCTCTGCAATTGTATTAATTCCATTAAACCATTTCATAAGGCATACATCCTTTCTTTTTAGTGTTGCTCCCGGCTCTTTTGCGTAAAAAAGTGCCCTACTGGAAACAAGTTCCAATAGGGCTGAATAAATGGTACTATATTCGGAAATCTACTAAATCCATCAGGAAGTTTCCAAGTCTGTATTGGATGTATGTTGCCATTTCGGTACAACCGTATTTTTGTATATCTGTGCATACTTCTTCCAATGCGGAAGTCATCGGTTCCAGAAGCTGTTGGCGTTTTGTAAGTGTCAATCGCTGCCATTCTTTGATGGCATTCTGTTGTCGCCCTCTCATTTCCAAAAGTGCACCAAAAATTTCTTCTTGTAATCTCTCCGCTGTCTTTCCAAACTCAATCTGTTCTTGCGCATAATGGTGTGCGATATAACTATGTACGTTCAGATCACTCATTAATAGCTCAATGTCTTTGTCGTAAGGTCTTTCCATATTTCTGTTTCCTTTCTGTAAAAACATTAAATAGTATCAGACCTGCTCTTGGCAGCGAAGCTGCTTACTTATATGTTGGCTATTTTATGTACAGAATCTGGTTTCAGAGATGTACCAGTATTGCCCCGAAAATAACCAATGAATGACAGGGCAATATTTGGTACATTATCTGGTTCATTTTTGGTTTCAAATATGCCGTACCAGAAAGATACTACATTTACCGTAGAGTTTTCGGATGATATCATTACCTGTAAACCTCTTGAATTAGAGAAGTTGGGTGTAAAGGGCAATCCAATTGAAGGTGTCGTGTACAAAGTAGAATACTTTGATGGCTCTGATGATGCGGATGACCCAGTTAAAACATGGTATTTAACAACTGATAAGAATGGTAAGATTTACATGGATAGTTCTCATGTAAGCACATTACCGCAGTATCATAGTGATACATTCTTTACCTATAAAGGCAATGTGGTGCTTCCGGTGGATGGCTATTTGAAGGCAACAGAAGTGCAGGCACCTGCGGAATATGTGGTAAAAGATACACCTGTAACATTTGTAACGAGCGAAAATCAGGACATGTCAACAATGGTTTACAATGACATGGAACGTTGCAAAGTAAACCTCAAAAAATACGATAACGATGGTAAAGCGATTGCCGGAGTTGAGTTTGAACTGAAGTTTGTAAAAGCTGCCATTCCGTTGACTGACCGTAAGAATCAGTATTTCTCACGATTGTTGGACGAAGGCAAAACCATTGTCCGTTCTACGGACTGGGAAGGCAACTGTTACTTTGATAATCTCGATCAAGGTGATTATGAGATTACAGAGATTAAGACAGCCATGGGACAGACAATGTTGAAAGACCCAATTAAGTTCTCTATTCCATTCAAAATGACGCAGGAAGAAGCGCGTGATTATGGTGAAAACCTTGACATGAGCAAGGCGAAAGAAGATAAGGATTATACAAATAAATTCTTCTTCTTCGAGTGCACCTACGAAATCACGAATACGCCGACATTCCACTTGCCAGAAACAGGTGCAACAGGTACATGGAACTATGGATTTGTTGGATTAGGCATTGCATTAGCAGCAGGTGTTGGTACGGCTGGAACGGTTGTAACGAAACGTCGTAGACGTAAGAAACAGAATAAATAAGATTGTTGAGACAGGGTGCTACGAATGTGGCACCCTGTTGTTAAAAAAGGAGTAATTTTATGAATCAGTTAAAAAATGAGCGTATTCATGATATGCTGAAACAGCATATAATTGTAGATATCAATGAACATATACATGTAGTGGATGGGAAAGTTATTTATTATGAACCAGATACAATAAATTTTGATGATGAGGAACAGGTCAGGAATTTTCTTGGAATGGTAGATGATTTATTTGTGCATGAGTTATATCCTGAACGATATGGACATGGAAATACCATGCTTGTGATAACAGGAGAGAAAAATTGTGCGGATAAGTATGTGAGCATGAATGGAATGCATCATTTTCCACCAGAATTAAAGAAGAAAGTGAAGGTTGCTGTTGATGAATATGAAAAAGGGTCAGGTAATAACGTATGATGTGCAAACATTAATTAGTCAACATTCAATTATCAATGTAGACGAATGTATTCATGTGGTTGATGGAATCTGTATTTATTACGAACCAAATACCATAGATTTCACAGATATAAATCAGGTAAAAGATTTATTTGATTTTGTAGAAACATTTAAACATGATGCATTTTTAAATGAAAGACATGGTAAAAATAATACTTGCATATTTTTATCAGGTGTTGCATCTGAACGTAAAAAAGATGTTGGTTTTGATTATTTAACTGTATTGCCAGAAGATATATTGGAAAAAGTACGAGGTAAGATGTATGGATTATCAGGTAGTTCAGGTGATTAGCTATAAAAGAGTGAGGTAATATTATGGCAATACCAAAATTGAAAAAAAGTAGGCATCATTCTTCAGATGAAATTTTGAAGTTACATCATATTATTTATTTATTACGCGGTATGGATTATAATATTTATGATGCAAGAAGTGTTATTAATGTTATTGAAGATTTTAACTTAGATAAAACAAAATTTGAATATCCATATGATTCTTATGAAAATTTCAAACAGCATGTGTATGCTGGCGAATTCGATGTGGATATTGATTCATTACTCATGTCAGAGGAACACTGTAAAGAACTTGATAAAGTTGTGAAAGAGGGACGATTATGGGTAACATATTAAGATTGGATAATAAGAGCGTGAGAGATGATAGAAAATGAATGATGTACAGAAAATTATAGATATGCATGATATTGTGGATATTGATGATTATATTCATATTGTTGATGGAAAATGTATTTGCTATGAAGCAGATGTTATTGATTTTACAGATATAAAACAGGTACAAGCATTTTTTAATATGGTAGATAATTTGTTTTCTGAACCATTATTAAAAAATAAATATCCGTTAAATGAAACACGTGCAATTATCACTGGAACGAAAAATGTATTTGAAAAATCATTGTCATTTTCCTTAATAAATGACTTTCCGGAAGATATATTGGAAAAGGTACGAGATAAAATGTATGGATTATCATGTAGGACAGGGTGTTAAATTTGAAAGAAAACCGGGTTATACAGGTTATGGTGTTATTTGTGGTGGCAACGATAATTAGTTAGGAGTATTTTATTATGAATGAAGCACAGAAATTGATAAATGAACATCAGTTTGTAAATATTGATAATTATATTTATGTTGTTGATGGTGTTTGTGTAATAATCGAACCGGATAGTTTAGACTTTACAGATGTCAGGCAGTTACAGGATTTGTTTCAGTATGTAGCTGTTTTCAAAACAAATGCGTTCTTAAATGAACGTCGAGGAAAAAATAATACATATATTCATATATCAGGATATGCGTCTGAACTTGAAAAGGCAGTAGGATTTGGTGATATGAGAAATATACCAAACGATAAATTGGATGTAATGCGGGGGTATGATTTATGGAGTTGCAAGTAGGTCAGGCTGTACGATATGATTCGGGGAATCCGAGATATATGCATTATGGCGTTATTGTTGATGTTGATGAAAAATCTGTTGGAATTGTTGATGTGGATTATAAAGATGATTGGGTTCGCTGTTATGATGAAGTTGGAGCAAATTATGAAAGGGATAGAAATAATGTACAATTAAAACATTGTCCACCACCGTTCACTAAGGTTTCGCGAGGTGTACCGGGAAAGGTATATGCTAGGGCTGATATGGAAAATCCTGTTATTTTGCAAAAAAGTTATTTATCTGCATATTCATTGCAGATTTTGGAAAGAGGTACAAAAGTTCCGAATGCTGACATGAAAAAAATTTTTGACCATCCGTGGGAAGATCAGTTACAGAAGCAAAAAACAATGCGTAGACGAAGCGGTATTGATATTAGTAGCATTATTGATAATGAACAGAAAGAGGATGGCATGGAATTTTATTAAAAAAAGAATCCCCACTTGTATGAGTGGGGATTTGTGTTGTACACAATTATGAATTTGGTGTCCAAATTGCTGAAATTGTTTCATTTTCACGTAAAGTAATACCAGTAATTGGAGTTGTATAGATTTGCCATCCTGTTAATGAATATCCAGTTTTTGTAGGTAAAGGAATGTCTTTTGCAAAATGAACAGGCATTTCTGCTGGGAATTGCATAGTATAAACTTCGCTGCCATTTGCAAATGTACCACCATCTGCTTTTAGTGTTAATGTTCGCTTTTCATCTGGACCGGAAGAGAAATCTTGTACCCAGAAATATGTTCCATAACTGTTCTGATAAAATCCAACACCAATGTGTGTACTGGATTCGCATAAGATGGCAGCTTTATGTCCTAAACTGTTCATCCAACCCTGTACAACGGCTTCCGGGGATGTGTAACCACGTGCAATGTTTTCACCATCAGAACAACCTACACCATTTTCGTAAAGTGCAGTACTGGAATCTGTACCATCTGGTCGGTCATGGGAGAATTTAATAGCAATTTCCTGTGCTCGAACCATGGCGGCTTGCTGTAATTTTGCGTGATATTGCAATGGCGCACATCCGTACTTTGCACGCTCGATATTTGTGAGCCGAATAACTTCCTGCGCCATCTGTTCCGGATTTGCAACAGGTTTTGGACTCGGAGTCGGGGCAGGAGTCTCGGTTGGCTTTGGTGAAGGAGACGGTGTAGGAGTAGCTGTCGGCTTCGGACTTGGAGTAGCCGTTGGTTCTGGCTTCTCAGTCGGTTCTGGAGTCGGAGTTGCAGGAGTCTCTGTCGGCTGTGGCTTCGGACTTGGAGTCACGCTCGGTTCCGGCTTTGTAGTCGGCTGCGGCTTCTCTGTAGGCTTCGGAGTCGGTGTGGTCGGCTTTGCAGGTGTATATTTATCTACATATACATCAAGTCCTGCCTGATTGTAGCTGCCGTATACTTTCGTCTTACTGTAGTAAGAACGAACGGTGTAAAAGTTGCTTTTACCACCAACAGGTGCAGTGTCGATGTGCGATGTCTTGGAAGTGGTAGCAATCTTTTGCCATTTACCGTTCAGAGACGTCTTGCGGTAAATAACGTATTTATTTGCGCCACCAGTCTTATCCCAAAAGATTTTTACGGTATTATTTTTCTGCGCCACAACTGTGTATGGCATTACTTGTGAACTTCCATGATAATTAACTCTCGTTTGTATCAGAAAAGGTAATGAAGATGGTAAAAATCCCTTGATTTCAGTGAAAAAATGCGAT
>NZ_JBQHVP010000032.1:0-15164 GCF_052064435.1 Blautia sp. HCP3S3_B11 | reverse complement strand
ATCGCATTTTTTCACTGAAATCAAGGGATTTTTACCATCTTCATTACCTTTTCTGATACAAACGAGAGTTAATTATCATGGAAGTTCACAATATATTAATAAACTTATGGAGGAATTTATTATGCATCGTGATTTAAAGAAAATCATCAGCCAGATGACTCTGGAAGAAAAAGCAGGCATGTGCTCAGGGCTTGATTTCTGGCATCTGAAAAGCGTGGAAAGACTTGGAATCCCGGAGGTAATGGTAAGTGACGGTCCTCACGGGCTTCGTAAGCAGGATGACAAAGGAGATCATCTTGGAATGAACGACAGTATCAAAGCAGTCTGCTTCCCTCCTGCTGCTTTAAGTGCCTGCTCTTTTGACCGTAACTTAATGGAATCCATGGGCAAGACTATTGGCAGAGAAGCTCAGGCAAATGACGTATCTGTTGTCTTAGGACCTGCTGTCAATATTAAACGTTCTCCGCTCTGCGGAAGAAACTTCGAATACTATTCAGAAGATCCATACCTTGCAGGTGAAATTGCTGCTGCATTTATCAATGGTGTACAATCCCAGCATGTGGGAACTTCCATCAAGCATTTTGCAGCTAACAATCAGGAATATCACCGCATGAGTAATTCTTCCGAAGCAGATGAAAGAACACTCCGCGAAATTTATTTCCCAGCATTTGAAACTGCTGTAAAAAAGGCTCAGCCATATACATTTATGTGCTCCTACAATCAGATTAACGGTACTTTTGCTTCCGAGAACAAATGGCTTCTTACCGATGTTCTCCGCAATGACTGGGGATTTGAAGGATATGTTATGTCTGATTGGGGTGCTGTCAATGACCGTGTGAAGGGTCTGGAAGCTGGACTGGAACTGGAGATGCCAGGTTCCAACGGAACAAACGATGCTCTGATTATTGAAGCTGTAAAGAACGGAGCCCTGAAAGAAGAAGTTCTGGATCATGCTGTAGAACGTATCCTGAATATTATTTACAAATATGCCGACCACCGTGCACCGCAGGAATTTACCATGGAAAAAGACCATGAAGAGGCACGCCGTATTGCAGAAGAATCTATGGTCCTTCTGAAAAACGCAGACCAGATCCTGCCTCTGAAAGCCTCTGAAAAAGTAGCTTTTGTAGGTGGTTTTGCCAAAAAACCGCGTTTCCAGGGCGGCGGAAGTTCTCATATTAACTGCTTTAAAATTGCCAATGCACTGGAATCTGTTCCTGCTGATGCACAGGTTACTTACGCAGAAGGATTTCCTGCTGATAAAGATTCATATGATGAAAAGCTGGCTGCTGAAGCAGTTCAGGCTGCAAAAGCTGCTGATAAGGTTGTGATCTTCGCCGGACTTCCGGACAGTTTTGAGTCTGAAGGATATGACCGTTCTCATATGAAACTGCCTGAATGCCAGAACCGTCTTATTGGTGAGATCCTAGAAGTTCAGCCAAATACTGTGGTCGTTCTTCACAATGGTTCTCCTGTGGAAATGCCATGGATCAATGATGTGAAAGGCATTCTGGAAGCTTACCTTGGCGGACAGGCAGGTGGTGCTGCTGTTGCAAATATCCTCTATGGTGTTGTGAATCCAAGCGGTAAACTGGCTGAAACAATTCCGGTGAAACTGGCTGACAATCCATCCTACCTGAACTTCGGCGGCGGCGATAAAGTGGAATATCGTGAAGGTGTATTTGTAGGATATCGTTATTATGATACCAAGCAGATGAAAGTTGCTTATCCATTCGGATACGGACTCTCCTATACTACTTTTGCATACAGCAATCTGCAGATTTCAAACACAACTCCGACAGAAAAAGATACCATCTCTATTTCTGTAGATGTGACAAATACAGGCAGCGTTGCAGGAAAAGAAGTTGTCCAGCTCTATGTCAAAGATATGACTTCCTCTGCAATCCGTCCCGAAAAAGAACTGAAAGGCTTTGAGAAAGTTCAGCTTACTTCTGGTGAAACCAAAACAGTTACCATGGAACTGGATAAGCGCAGCTTTGCATGGTACAATACTGAATTACATGACTGGTATGCAGCAAGCGGCAAATATGAGATCCTGGTCGGTGCATCTTCCAGAGATATCCGTCTCTCTGAAACCATCGAACTCTCCAGCAGCCAGGTGATTCCGATGCATGTTCACATGAATACCACACTTGGAGAGCTGCTCCGCTATCCTAAAACAAAAGAAACTGCAAAAGAGTTAACATCTAAATATCTCTCTGCAATGAACGGCGGAAGCGAAACTGCTTCTGAATCTGCTGCAGAAGCCATCTCCGAGGAAATGGTAGAAGCAATGACTGATTCCATGCCGCTTCGTTCTCTGTGCAGCTTTGGCGGATTCTCACGTGCTGAAATCCAGGAGATCATTGATAAACTGCAGGCATTATGTTAATAACCTTAAAGTATTTACTCTGCTATTTATCTTATTTCATGTGGAATATTACTTTAGAATAATTTTGCATGATATATTACTCCATATAAGTAAAAGCTACTACATATACATCCGGAAAAATATTCCAGATTGTGCAGTAGCTTTTTTATTAATATGTATATCCTTTACTTTAATTATGATGAATCTCAAAGATTATTGTATTTGTCAAATAGCTATTCCTTGTATATTTTATATTATCTTGCACTCTGTTAACTGCACCTTTATTTTTCTCTTGTCAGAATTTTTTTATAAGTAAGATCCATGCCAAAAGCCCCCAGTGGAGCTGTGATAATAATTGCCATAACAGCTACGGAAAGTACAATTTTTCCGCACGGCAATCCTGCTGCAAAGGGAACAGAGCCAATTGCTGCCTGTACCGTTGCTTTCGGAAGGTATGCAACAACACAAAAAGCCCTTTCTTTTGCAGATAGATTTGTTTTCACTGTGCAGAGCAATACGCCAAAAGACCTGAAGATTAGTGCTACAAAGATCATCGCAACTGCTGCAATTCCTGCTTCCAGTGTATAACGGATATCAACTGCAGCACCTACCAAAACAAAAAGAATTACCTCTGCGGCAAGCCATAGTTTTCCGAATTTCTCTGACAGTCTCTTAGATACAAAAGCTGTGCATTTCATTTTCAGAACACATGCCATACTTACAACTGCAAGTAACCCGGATACTGCAATTTTTCCTTCCAGCCAGCTTTCAATTGCGATCAGCAAAAAAGAGAATCCAAGAACAATGATTACTTTCATGCTGTTTCTTACATAATGTTTCTTCGCATAAGCCGTCTCGAAAAACAAATATAGCAGGTAGCCTACGATCGCACCAAGAATAATTCCAAGGATGATTGAAATCGGGATATTTGCAAATGCCTTGATGTCTGCACTGCCGCCCTGTGCCATGCTTAAAAATGTCGTAAATAATACGATAACAAAGATGTCGTCGCAAGATGCTCCAGCCATGATCATCTGTGGAATCGCTTTCTCTGTTCCGTATTTCGTCTCCATCAGCTGAACCATTCTCGGTACAACGACTGCAGGAGATACCGCAGCAAGCACAGATCCCATAACTGCAGCTTCTACTCTGGTGATTCCCAGAATAGACGGTGCAAATAATAAATAACCGATAATTTCAAAAGATGCCGGTACAAAAGACATCATAATCGCAGGTCTGCCTACTTTCTTTAAATCATCCAGATTCAGGGATAATCCTGCCTTTAACAGGATGATGATCAGCGCCATTTTTCTCAGGTCAGCTGAGATAGAGAGAATGCTTGGATCAAGAAGATCCAGGACATACGGTCCCAGCACGATTCCAGTTGCAAGCATTCCGATAATACGTGGCAGTTTCAATTTCTGGCAGATTGCTCCCATTGCCAGACCTACCAGAAAAATAAATGATAGTGATGTTAACATTGATATTTCTCCTTCTTTTTGTTTTCCACACAAAAAAAGCTGACACCTTCTGCGATCAATTAACATTGCTTATTAATTAATCGTAGAAGTCATCAGCTTAAATCAGCGGTTTTGGTTTCCCTGGGGAGAACTTCATTCCCCAAAATTCCTGTTTATCATACTACCTGTGTTTTCTTTTGTCAAGTAGTGTTACTGGAAAATCACCTTACAGGTTTCGATGGAATCCCCCAGACTGAAACCATATCCGCGGTTATTACAACACCGTTCTTTTTTATACCTACCAGCCAAACGCATCCCGAATCAATGCCCCAGTTTCTCCATCTATGTAAAATAATTCCTGTTCGTCCGGAGAATCTTTCCACTGGTAAGGGCAGCGGAAACTCCAGACAGGCCTGTAAACGATTCCCTCTGCAGTTTCATCAATATAATATTCCAGACAGATTTTTGTAACTGGAATCGTGGTTGATTCCGTTTCCCCTGTATCATTCTGTTCTGTAAAAAAACCGATTTTCCCGTCTTTTACATATTGTTCCACTGATTTTAGAATTTCTTCCATAGGAAGCATAGTAACTGATTCTTCCTCTTTCACTTGAAGTGGAATCGGCATATTAAAAAAGCAATCTTCAAGTTCAGGGCCAAAACCTGTATTTCCCCGATAATAATGCTGGGAAAGTCCACCCACCAATACTCCATTCAGCAGAATTTCCGTGTCATAATAATCATATCCTACTTCCATGTCGCTGATTGATTTTCTTACAGAAGTTCCAGTTAAATTAGCTCTGGAAAGCAGCTGATTTATAATATTTAATTCCTCATCTTCCGTACTTTTTCCTAAAGATCCCAGGTCTTTTTCACTTAATCCATCACACTGTATCATTCCGTCTGAAACGAATAACTGCAGTCCTTTTTCTTTATTTTCCCAGACCATTTCGTCTGTCACAGATTTTTCCCAGCCATCTTTCCCACCAAACCAGGAGCGGATTTCTTCCTCTGATACATTACATTTTTCCAGGATTCCTTTCGAAACATCGGAGGTACTTCCGATAATATCGGCCTCTATCGTAAGCGTTCCTGATTTTCCCTGCAGAGAAGCTATTACATGGTTTTCATTTACCTGTAACACTGTTGTTTCTGAATCATGTTTTTCATTTACTTCCGTAGAATCTAAAGAATTTTCTAAACCTGTTGTTTCCTGCGTACTCTCATCCAGAGAATCCGAAGTGGGTTCTACTCCAGTATCTTCAGCTAGCAACTTTCCTTCTTTCCTGTATTTTTCTATGATATCCCGTACTTCATTATTTAATGGAAGGGTTAACGTAAGAGTCTGAGGCGTATATCCTCTGTAAACATCCTCCGCAGGCAGTGCATAAGAGAGCATTCCTTCTGAATCTGTAAAAGAACCAGTTTTAAAAATTTTTTCGTAAACTTTATAATCTTTCCAGGTGTAATAAATCTTACCGTTATAATCCGGATATGCCTGAATGGTCATGGAAAGCTCTACCTTGGAATCTTCTTTTAATATTTTTTCTGTCAATGCATCATCATACAGAGTAATATGCCCATAATAGAGATTTTCCCCGTCTATCTTATTCAAAGATGCAAGTGCATCTTCTCCATTCACTGTCGCATGGTCCCTGCAACTGATCATATAGTTCCTCGCCTCGTTTGAAGGTTCGCCCAGAAAGCTTAAACTACTGCCATCAAAATAAGCTTCTGTAATAGAAAGCATAGACTGTCTCCAATCCATCTCCTCAGGAGTTATATGATAAGAAGTCATATCTTCTACATTTTCTGCATATGAATCAGGTTCTGTAACAATCATTTGGGCAGTTTCCTGTCCAGTAACACCCTGCTGCTCCAGTTCTTTATGAAGCCATCCAAGTTTTGTTGCAAGTACACCGGTGCTAATGCCTAATACAGCAGCCACCGGAAGAAGAATCCGAATTATTTTTTTCTTATTCCCTGAACTTTTCTTTCTTCTTTCATCTGGTTTTATGACTAAATTATTCGTGTTACCAATTCTCTCATCTGGAGAATCTAAAATTCCATTCAGAACATCTTCCATAGCTTTATCAATATTATCGGGTATCTCAGTTTCTTCTTTTAAAATTTTTCTGATTTCTTTTTCATTCATATCCATCACCTCCTAATCACCCTTTTTAATTTTGCTCTTGCCCTGGAAAGTTTAGTTGATACGGTATTGCTGTTCATTTCAAGAAGAACACCTATTTCCTTTACAGAAAATTCATCAAAATAATAGAGTTCTACAATTTTCCTACTTTCTTCATCAAGACATAAAAGCAATTGCTTCCATTCACAAAGATCCAGGTCTTCACAATGTATACCTTCTTCAAAATTTTCCAGTTCTGTGTCACGGTTCTTTTGACGGAGAATGTCTTTACATTCGTTTATCAGAATCCGAATCAGCCAAGTCTTAAAATATTTCACTTCTCTCAGTCCCTGTATATTTTCATAACAGGACAGGATTGCATTTTGCAGTGCATCTGCAATGTCTTGCTCGTTCCGAAGATAAACCCAGGCTGCTTTATATAAGCTCTGCTTATTCATCCGGATCAATTGAACAAACGCTTCTTTATCTCCGTTTTTAGCTGCTGTTACCAAAGCATCCATTTTTATACCCCCTTTTCATTTTTATAACTATTAGACTTGAAATATGGGCAGTTCCTTTCAAAAATTTTTTATTTTATACAAAAAAAGACACAGGCAATCGAAGATGGATCGTCAATGTCTTTTTATTCTCAATTTTCAAATTTGCTCATTTATGGTTGAAAAAAGGTACTTATCTGGTTCCTTTCCATTTTTAATAAAACAAAAAAGCCAGAAAGCCTTGATTTCACTGACTTTCTGACTCGTTAGAAGCAGGGGATGAGAGAATCGAACTTCTTCCAAAAACCCGTAAACCCGCATAAAATCAATGTTTTTTAAGATTCAACATGATTAGATGTGATTAGATTTTCTAAAAAAGGAGGGTATTGGGTGGTATCTTAACACGTTTTTTCCCATTTCTGGACACTGGAACAATTTAAAATAACTTGAAAGTAACCAGCTAATAGAAAGTTATATTTCTTATTATATTACCCACTCTGTATCATCATATATAGAGTGGGATTTTTATACTTAATTTTTATCATCTGTATCTGGTACATATTTCATTATATCAGACACTTCACAATTTATTACAGAACAAAGTGTATTAATCGTCTGCGTGGTGATGGTCTTGCCACTACGTAACCTTTGTATTGTATCAGGTAAAATGCCCTGTTTATAGATTAATTGGTAAGTTGTTATTTTGCGTTCATTAATTGTTTTCCAAAAAGGCTCGTAGGAAATCACATCATCACTCCTCTTTTTGGAAATGATAACATGATTTTTTTAACGTCTATGAACGCTACAACATCCATGTTGTAAAAAGAATAACATAGTGTTGATTATAAGTAAATACTTTGATTTTGTAATTATATTTTCGGAATTGAAAATATAAAATTTATTGAATGGCATATGTAAATTATGATATAATATGACTATCAAAGAACGGGAGGTAATATTATATGGAAGCAATTATCAGACCATCCGCAGCATTACGAAACAATTACAGCGAAATTTCCAGAACATGCCGTGAAGAACGAACCCCTGTTATCATTACCAAAAACGGCATCGGCGATACTGTTCTCATGGGATTGCAGGAATACAATCAGATGACCGCAGAACTGGAACTGTTACGTACGTTAGCTGATGCAGAAGAAGATGTTGCACAGGGCAGAGTTGCACCTGTACAGGAAACTTTTGACGATATCCGCAGTGCATTATTAGCAAGGGGGAACAGATGAGCTACCAAATTTTGCGAACAGATAAGGCAGACGAACAGCTCCGGGATATCATCTTCTACATTGCCGATGACTCTGGCAGTGTAGATATTGCACTGAATTATCTGGAAAAAATTGAAAAGGCAATTAACAATTTAAAGGATTTTCCGTATTCTGGCAGTGTTCCCCACTATGCAACCTTGCGCCGACAGGGTTACAGAGTCCTGATTGTGGAACGGCATCTTGTATTTTACAAGGTCAACGAATCTCAGCAGATCATAACGATTTATGCTGTCGTGGACGGCAGACGGGAATATCGGAAACTACTATAATAAGAATTTCCAAGCACATAAAAAAATCCTTGCTGGCAGCCTCACCCAGCAAGGATTTTTTTATGTGTATTTTCCAATTCTAGCTCTTTTTTGTATTTATAGAATGTGTCCTTGGAAATGCCAGCCAGTTTCCAGCACTGTTCGTTATTCAGTTCACCACCAAAAGACTTACTATGTTTCAAAATATATGCCTTTGCTTGTATTGATTTTTTAGTTACCAACTTACTTCCTTTTGCTAATCCCGGCTTTTTGCCATGCCGAACAGCTGTTTTTAAGCCCTCTTTGGTACGCTGTTGCAAATCTGTCACTTCTTTTTGAGATTGCTGAAATGCAAGCTGGATATTTTTCTGTAGCATTTTTAACTGGTAGTTTTCCAGTGCTTTCATAATCGCACGTACCATTTCGTTTAAATCGTTATCGGAAATATGCAGTTCTTGCCCCATCATTTTTTGAAGCTGTTCTGTACTTTCTTTGTATGTATCTGTATCAATATGCCTTTCTTTAAGAAACACCAGATTTATGCCCTTATTGTATAATTCCATATAAGTTTTGTAGCCATCTTCGGCATTACGACTCATCCGGCTAACACTGTCAAAAATAATGGTATCGCCTGTTTTTACCCGTTTAAGCATTTTCTGGAACTCTTCTCGTCCCTGAAATTTTGTTCCCGTATATATTTCTTTTACAATAATACAGTCAGGATCATAATTTTGTGCATTCCGTACTTGCCGTTCGATGGACTGTTTCGGTGTACTCACACGGCAATACGCCCATGTGTAATTCATAAATTTATACCCCCTGTCTTAATTCTTACGTTCGTTTGTTTTCGTACATCTAAAAAATACAGTTACTAAATTTTTTTCATATGGTTTTAGGACTTTTCTGTCCATGGAAAGTTTTTGTATTTCTATAAAAAAAGATATTGGCACGTAACGTGCCACGGTTGCATCAGCAAAAAAATAATTAAAAAGGAGAACTTTTATGCTTAACTTAAATAATTATGGTATCGTGACAGGACGTTTAACAACAGACCCATTTATCTATCAGAACAATGATGGCAGCAGAAAAATCCGTATAACCCTTGCAGTAAGCGATAATTACAAAAATACGGATGGTAAGCGAAGTACCCAATTTTTACCACTGGAAGCCTTTATACCAGTGGATAGAAAATTGGGAGTTTTCGATATGATTCATGCAGGCGATAAAATTTCTGCTGCATATACAGTAAAAAATAACAACTACACAGATAAAAACACCAACAAAATGGTCTACGGACTTGTATTGCAGATTGAGCGAATCAGTTTTGAAGAGTCCAAAACAACCACAACAGCGCGACAGGCAGCCAAAGCTATAGGAAAGAATAGCAGTGGCAAAAGAAAATCTACATCTAAGAAAACCGCATAATTATATAAGCCTGACTCCACAGCGGAATCAGGCTCTTTTTTCAATAATACAATTCATTTCTTTTATTAGAATCTGCCGATATGATTCTGTTACAGAGTTTTTCTGATTCCTGTACCCGTAGTTTATGTCGTGCTTGTGGACTATTCTGGTAATTTAAGTCTATTGTTTTTCTTAGTTGCGATGGTATAAATTCTGGTGAAATTTTGTCTCCACGTGATTTCTTCCCTTGAAATTCCGTTACATCTTGCAACTGGAATGTCCAGTTACTCTTAGTTTTTCGGGTTACTCTAACACCATATCGGTTTAAATTTTCTTCCAAATCTGCAAAAGACGTAGTTTGTTGTACAGCGATCTGGATTCTTTTTCTCAGCTCGTCTATCCAAGAAACTTCATTATTCTTGTGGATTTTTGCTGCTCGCTGTTGCTGCTTTTTCTCGACTTTAGTGTGTTGTTTTCCATGGTCAACCGAAATACCCCAATATTCCATTTCCTTTTCTATTTCTTCTCGAATTACATTGTAAGAAGTTTGCCGACCTCTGCACGCCTTTAATGTTTTTCTATTTAATGCGTTTACGCAAGCATGACAATGTACCAGTCCAGATTTACCGTCACATTGCGCAACGATTGTGTATTGATGTCCGGGATAAATTCTCTCAATAGTGGTTGCAACAATATCTGCTGCGGTATCCAATGAACCCATACTCTCAGGATTCAATTCATCTTTGCTAAAAGAGAACAGAAGTGTGTATGCTTGAATATCTCCAACATTCCTGTTTCCCCGCTTCCAAACTCTTGCAAATTGTTTTCGAATCCCTTTAGCATCTCCAGTGTCTATTACACCATTTCCGCATCTGAAAGCACCAATTCTAGCACCCTTTTGATGCTTTTTATCTACCATCGGGTACGCAATAGAAGCGTACCCATTTTTACTTGATCTAATGCCAGAATACATAAAAAATCACCTTTAAACCATCTTAACATTAATATCTACACCGTCCAAAATGTCCAGCAATATATCTGCAAGTTTTCCCTGTTTCTCCATCTCCTTATTAACAGCAAACATAATGTAGCTTAACCGTTCATCCAACATCTGTTTTTCAGACGGAGTACCCGGCATCATACCAGCTCTAATGTCCCGAATAAGAGCAGAAACATTTGTACCAATTCTTCTTATTTGTTGCGTATTTTGATTCAGTTCTGTTGCATAGTTTTCCAAGTACGCAATCGTATTTTTATCCAAATCGCAGTGGAAGAATGAACCAAACCTTTGCGCTTCTTTCTGCACTTGATAATCTTTTACAATTTTCTTCATGTCTGTATCAAAGAGCAGCATTCTGATCAATTTTGACATAGAACAGTTCATATGTTCAGCCAAGATAGCGATATAATCGCGTTCTTCTGCTGTTACCCGAATGTGTAAATTATGCAATCTCATAATGGCAAATCCTTTCTTAAAAAATTCTATCTATAATATAACGTTCTTCCCTATCGCTAATGTACCGTTGTTTATATTTGTCTCCCTCACAAGATGCTTTTAGCGCATTTTAAAACATTGCTAAATTTGCTGCAAATCCAGCAATTTCGGGAGCCAAATATAATTGGACCACTCCAGCGGTACCACTTGCCGTGCCACCACTGGAGAATATTCGCTTTCGCGAATTGGTCCTTGAGACGGGCAGTTCTCCGAACTTTTCGCCCTTCTCAAACTCTTCCCGATCAGATGAATTTTACATTTTTGTCCTGAACAGGAGAGATACGAAATCCGTTTTCATTTTCATAGCAATTATATGCATCATAGCGATTACGAACTTCATTAATAAAGTAACTAATTTGAGAATCTGTCATTGTAAAAATATCATAATTAGGGCAATTGTAAAATTTGTTATGAAATTCTTTTCCGATTTTTGCGTATCTTTCTTCCAGAACTTTTTTATATTCTTCTTCCAAATTTGCCAGTTTCTCCCTAGTTATTTCAATTTTTCTTTCGATATTATCCATATTCTTTTTTCGCATAAATTTCACCTCTTTTCATGTTTTTTATCTATGTTTAGTTTACCATAATTTCTATATTATGTAAACTATTTTAAAAAAGAAATAGGACACTTTTTTAAGGTTGAATATAGATAATTTTACATCTATAATTAATGTTATATTCCAAGATCAATTTTCTGAAAAAGGTGAAACGAGGGAGAATACAAAAAGTCCAAAAAAGAAAAGAGGATAAATCTATGAAAATGAATATTTTAAAGAAATTTGCAATTGCGATTGCAAGTACATCGCTTGCTTTAACTGCTCCTGTAATGTCGGATGCATCTGTATTTGGCACTATACAGACTGTTGAAGCAGCTACAGTAAAAACACCATCTACTGTAAAATTAAGTAAAATTTCTACACCTGCTTCCAATAAAGTAACAATTACTTGGAAGAAAGCATCTAACGCAACAAATTATTATATCTATTACAGGAAATCTGGCACTAAAAAATGGATAAAAATTGCAACTGTTAAAAGTACAGCAACTGCTTATACGCACAAATCTTCTGCAAAATATCCAATTATAGTAAACAAAAAATACGATTACACCGTAAAGGCTTATAACAAAACATCCAAGAAATATGGTAAATATAACACCAAAGGATTAACTGTTAGTATCCCAGCTATTCCGGAAACCGTACAGTTGTCCAGTATAAGAGCCGATGCAGATAAGGTTACGCTTACATGGAAAAATGCTAAATATGCAACCGGATACAGAGTCTATTACAAAGCAGAAGATGATTACAGCTGGCACAAATTGGGCGATACCACAAAAACCTATTATACCCATGTACAGACAAATTCCATTGATTTGCTTCAGGGTGAAACCTACGTTTACACGGTAAAAGCCTATAACAAAAATGCTAAATTATGGGGCAGCTATGATAAGACTGGTTTAACAGCCACCGTTCCAGAATCTCCGAAGCCTACTGCTACACCAAAGCCAACAGCGACTCCTGCACCTACAGAAAGCCCGAAACCAACAGTTACGCCTACACCATTACCGACTGCGACTCCAAGTCCGAAACCGACAACAACACCGCAGCCTACTGCTACACCGAAGCCTACGGATACTCCAAAGCCAACAACTAAACCGGAACAGCCAACTCCAAAACCGACTGAAAAACCACAGCCGACAGAGACACCAAAACCTGTTACACCGTCTCCGGAGCCAACAAAGAAGCCGGAACCAACAGCTACTCCAAAGCCAACCGAGACTCCTGCTCCGACTCCGACCGCTACGCCAACACCAGAACCAACACCATCCATTGAGCAAATGACGCAGGAACTGTTTGACTTAACCAATCAGGAGCGTGTAAAAGCTGGTCTAAATGCGTTGCAGTATCACGCAGGATTAACAAAAGCTGCTCAAGTTCGTGCAAAAGAAATTACAATTAGTTTCTCTCATACAAGACCGGATGGTACAAGTTCTATCACGGCATTATACGAAAACGGTGTATCTGGTGGTATGGAAAACATCGGATGCGGTGGCTCATCAGTAACAACAATCATAAAAGGATTAATGAACAGTGATGGTCATAGATGGACCATGTTGGATGTAAATGCCAAATATCTTGGCGTTGCTGTATGTAAGAAAGAAAATGGCGGATGGTTTTATGTTCAGGAATTTTCTGAAAATCCTGATGCAAAATGTACATTAACTGTTAATGCAAATGGTGGTACTTTCCCAACATTGAATAATGTGAGCACATATGTATTCACATATCCGCAAAAAATGCCAATTAAAACTGCCGAATTACCAGTACCTGTAAAAGATGGATTTACATTTACTGGCTGGATAGATGAATACGGAGAAAAACTTAACAAATTTAATTTAACAAATAATGAACGTATCTTCGCATCTTGGAAAACCAATGATAAATAATCATACAGCACAAATCCCCACGGTATATACCGTGGGGATTATTTATTTTACTTCAAATCATTTTAGCTCTTTACTGCTCAACTGTCTGCCTAATCATCAGATGGCTCTGTCAAACATCCATCCTGTAAATATTGTTCCAAATTGACAACCTGACCGTATTTAGATTTTGTCATACATTATCACCTGACTTTCTATCTATACAAAAATTTAATCCATTTTGCAATCCCGTTTCTGTAATTTATATTCATCCATAGCAACTCGTACTTTTTTCTTTAATTCTGATGGAAAATGTGTCATATCATCAATATTCCCGTATTTTTCCACACATGTCTTACTGCCAGAAATGACAAATCTTGTATTCTCATGTCCATATTCCTCTGTATAGAAACCATTTTGGTATAGGTTTGTAGCAATATCCAGAAGATTTTTCACCTGTTCTTCGCTTCCAAAATCAATTGTATTAGGTTCATAACAGATGACTTTCCCGTCAATTACATGTATGTAATCATTTATATCTACAATTGTATGTTGCTTCATCATATCATCAACACTCATACGCTTTAGCTCCTTTTCAAAACAGGGTGCCGCATCTGCAGCACCCTGTATCAAATCTTATTTATCTTGTTTTTTACGTCTACGACATTTGGTTACAACCATTCCGACTGCACCTGCTGCCATTGCAATTCCTAATCCAACAAATCCATACGTCCATGTACCTGTTGCACCTGTCTCTGGAAGATGCAGAATAGGTGTATTGGTAATATCAAAGCTGTATTCGAAGAAGAACCATTTTTTTGTATAATTCTTATCTTCTTTTGCTGCATTGAAGTTTACATTTCCATAAGCATCTGCTTTGGATTTTGTCATCTGCAATGGTAAAGTTACATTAATCGGGTCTTTCAGTAAGGTATATCCCGGTACAGTTTTTGTTTCTGTAATCTGATAATCACCTTGGTCAAGATTTTCCCATGTAATTTCACCATTTGCATCTGTAGTAGCCTTAGCGGTTTCTCCAACATTAAGCAGGCGTTTAAAATCACTCTGTTTATCAGATGTAGCTGTTTCAGACTCTTTTACGAATTTCAGTTCAAACTCAACACCTTCCAGTGGAGTTTTTCCATCATATTTTTAGTTCAGATCTGCGCCGAAGAACACATTCAGTATAAATACGATCCTGTATAAATATGATTTGTATTGAATATGGATAAGAAAGCATCTATAATATAGGTAACAAATTCGAATACGATCTTCGACACAGAGCAGAACGGGAGAGTATTCAAAAATTTTTAGAGAAAGGGAAAAAAGGATGAAAAAGAACATTTTAAAGAAATTTGCAATTGCAATTGCAAGCACATCACTTGCTTTAACTGCTCCTGTAATGTCAGATGCATCTGTATTTGGCACTATACAGACTGTTGAAGCTGCAACCGTTAAGACACCTTCGACGGTAACGTTAAATAAGGTTTCGCCAACGGCTTACAACAAGATTAAAGTATCTTGGAAAAAGGCAAGTAATGCAACAAATTATTACGTTTACTACAGAAAGTCCGGTACAAAGAAGTGGACGAAGATTGCAAGTGTAAAAAGTAGTGCAAGTTCTTACACACACAAATCTTCCAGTAAATATCCAATTATTGTTGGTCAAAAATATGACTATACAGTAAAGGCTTACAACAGCAAGTACAAGAAATCCGGTAAGTACAATACCAAGGGATTATCTGCTTCTACTAAGCCAGATGCAGTAATCTTAACTTCCTATAAAATTAACTCTCGTCATGTCCAAACAACGCATTATTCATAGTCAAAATCTTCTTCATCCCAGTCTGGATACTGTT
>NZ_JBQHVP010000031.1:0-18596 GCF_052064435.1 Blautia sp. HCP3S3_B11 | reverse complement strand
TTACCGGTTCTCTCCCCAGTTCTTTTTCCAGTTTTTCCCTTGCGCTATAAATCTTGACACAATTTTCTTTCAGGCTCCTGCTTACTTTTAAGATTCCATCATCCCGAAGATATCTCTTAATCTCACCTGCGATCATCGGGATAATGTATTATAGTGGAAATTTTGAAATTTCCTTTATCCAATAGGGTAATTATCTTGAATAAGATATATGAAATTTTACACGCAAGAAGATGTATCCCCTTGCGATGTATTAACTATAGAAATGTAATTTACTGTCGTGTCAAAAGATCATTATACTCAATTTCAACATAATCATTCGATATTTTGATCTTCTTGATATATTCACGTACAGTCTTTTGTCTTTCATTAAAAGACATGAACTCCCAGCTGTCAGCAACACTTTTGAATGCTTTCGCTCTTGCTGCCATATCTTTAGCTCTTGTGTTCTTTAAGGTGTACTGTTCAATCTGTGTATTCAGATTTTCCAGTTCCTTGTTAATCTCACCAATCGTCTCCAACAGGACATTGTTATTGGTATCAGATGCATATAAATTATACAAAGATTTCAGCTTTCCTTCAAGAACTGTTTTTCTCTGGTTCATAGCTTCAAATCCCTTTTGATTTTGCTGTTCTGATTTTCCCTCAATTATTTCATATTCTTTTGATAATTTCAGCATATCATTAACAACAACTTCTTCAACTTCAGCTGCATCTAACTTTCCATTCTGACAATTAGGATTCTTAACCAGGTGCGGCTTGCTATGATCTAGTGAATAACAATAAATCATCACTCTTCCGCCACTCCATTTTTGATAACGCATCTTCGCACCACATAATCCACAATATATTAAGCCTGTTAGTAAATACTGTGATTTATGAGAAGTTGCTCTTGTTCTTGTTTTTCGCAATTCCTGAACTTCATCGAATAATTTTTTATCAACTATCGGTTCGTGAAGACCATCAACGATTTCCTTATTATATTTAAGCTTTCCAATGTATGTCACCCTGGATAACATATCGGACACTTGCTTGTCTCCTTTTAAATCAAACATCTTTGCCAGTGCATACGTGGAATAACCTTCCTTATACAATGCGAAAATCTTTCTGACTGTTTCTGCATCTTTATTTGGTACAAGAACATCATCGCCATTATTATAATCATAACCAAACGGTGGTTTCGTACCACGCCATTTTCCAGTTTTGATTCTCTCTGTAATTCCCATCTGTGTACGTTCACGAATATTTTCTCGTTCATACTGAGCAAATACAGATAAAATACCTACCATAGCTTTTCCATATGGTGTTGTTGTATCAAAATTTTCATTTAATGAAATGAATCCAACACCATTTGCTTCAAACACATCTTCCAGAAGATAAATCGTATCTTTCTGACTTCTGGACAAACGGTCAAGTTTAACAACTACAACAGATTCAACTTTGCCTTCTTGAATTTCTTTAATAAGACGTTTCATCTCCGGTCGGTTCAGATTACTTCCCGAATAACCACCATCAATGTACAGATCATAATTATCAATCTCCTGGTAATTACAATACTTTTCAAGTTTCTCTGTCTGAGCACCTACTGAATATCCTTCTTCAAACTGAACATTTGTAGAAACTCTGATATATAATCCTGTTTTTTTATTATTTGAGGTATTCTTTCCGATTCTTATGTTTCTCACCTCTCTCTTTCCTCCTCTCAAGTACAATATACCATCCTTCAGAAATAATTTCTACTTATTTTATAATTTAATGTACGTTATATGAAATTTCTTTTTCAGATGCATCGACTTTAATATTATCAACTGCTCCCATCTCTTTATTCATCTGATATAATATCTGACGAACCACTGGGGAATCCAATCTGAATCTTTCTAAATCTTTATCTTCGATTACATTACCATTTGCGTCATATCTTCTTACAATTTTTAATGCCATCGCAATCCCTCCCTTTATAAATCATATTCAATCGTCTCTAAAAAATCACCAGAAACGCTCGTCCTGTATTGTCATTCTTTTGTGTTATCAACATTTAACGACGTCATTTTCTGTTGAATTGTCGAAAGCGGAAATATCAGTTCCCTCTTTCGTTCATTCCCATCTGAATCCGTACTGCTTTCAGTACCCGATCCAGGCTCCACTTGTTCACTCTTCCGCATTTCTCAATAATACATTTCGTAGAAATGCTCATAACCTGTTCAGCCAGTGCCAAACTTCCTTTTCGTATTCCCGTCATATCACATTTACTGATAAATACATGTGTTGGCAAATACCGTTTCTTATATATTCTTGATGTCAGCGGAACTACCGTTATGACTGAACTGTATGTATTGGCTTTATTATTGCTCACTACGATCACCGGTCTTACACCACCCTGAACAGATGTTGTAGGAAACATACCGAGATCTGCCCATAAAATATCTCCTCTGCGGATTGTCATTTGTCCTCTCTCCAATCTATTATTTTTATTTGTAAAGCATCCATAGCGCTATATTGGCTCCACAGGAATACGGCAGAGTTTCTTTCCCATAAGGAAAGCTCTGCCGTATAACCTCTATAGCCAATTTGATTATTAAACAGTGCTCGCTCGATTCTATTTATCCTCGATACCCCGAATCGTTACTCCCGCATATGCAAGAAGGGAATAATAACCTGCCCGAATGCATACTCCAGACCACAACCCGAAAACTCTCGTTTCCAGGCTCCAGCAGTTCATAGGTTTACCAGTTACAGACTTCTCAGGATCTGCAAGTGTATCGCATCTCACACATGTCATCGCATCACCAGCCTGCCGACTGGCTTTGGTCAGTGCTTTTTCGCAGCATTATTGACTCTAAATAGTTTCTTACGTCCTTATAATCCTATAGCGGCATCTTCCTCGTGCTCACTGTATGAAATGTCACGTCAGTTATTATTGGATATTCAGTTATCATGGTGCAATTTAGGGAGTCCTTAAAGCTCCTCTAATTACTAAAGTCAAATGACTTCGGCAGATGCAAAAAATTTTCAAAACTTTTTTAAAAAAATTCTTTCATATACATTTCACGCATTTTATTAAGGATTGTTTTCAGTTTGTACGCTAATACCTGTCTGGAAATCCCCATAATCTCTGCCATCTGTGTCTGTGTCTTATTTTCAAAGAAAATGCCATAAATAATCATGCGTTCCTCGGTATTCTGCTGATCGATCACTTTGTGAATATCCTGCTGTTCCATTTTCGTCAGTACACTGTGCTCCACGTCACAATTCAGATCCGGGAAATCCTCAATCATGAATCCTTCTCCATCAATAGACTGTCCACTGTAAGGTACCTCCCGCAGCATCTTATCCACGACTTCCCCCAGTTCGTTCTTAATCTCAACTTTTTTTGCCTTGCTACTTCTGTAAAAATTATTCATCGCATACGCAACTTCTTTTGTAATCTTGATCATTTCTCCATCAATATTTGCGTAATACTTTCCTTCTTAAAAATATGGATGTTCAATATACATATCCGTTCCTCCTGAATTTGAAATCTCGTTGCTCGTTTCAAATCCAGAAGGCGGACCTCTGTTTAGGATCATGCCTGCTCCGCCTTTATCCTGACGGGATACGCCCGCAGTTATTGGCTGAGAAATTCAGGCACGAAAAAAAGCCCCAGTAGTTTTTTCTTAACTACTGAGGCTTTCGTCTCTTTATTGTATTCAGTTATCTATGCCTTCTTTCATCAGCATAATCATTGTATCAGGATAAAGTTCACAAAGTATCCGCAATACGTTTCCATAAGTTCATGTCATTATTAGAATCGTACATATTTCAGTGTAAAAAGTTCACTATGCAAATTCTGATTATTTATAGTTAATATGTTCTATCAAAATGACTAATTTCTGTTAACTGAAGCCTGATGTGATTTCTGTTCGTCAGACCAAAGATTTGCCGCCACCTTCCTTCTGATTTCACCTCGCGATGGACACCCTACTTGGTCTTGGCTGTATCCTTCCCACTACTAGGGCAGATTGGGGACTTTCACCCGTTAGAAACGTGCGCCGCAAGGCGCACATAAAAAACCCTGTTGCTCACGCACCAGGGTTTTTGTTTATCTCTCCGTATTTAAAACAAGATTAGGCTTCTATTCAACTTCTGAAAACTGATCTTTTCCAACATTACATAATGGGCATTCAAAATCTTCCGGAACATCCTCCCACTTTGTTCCTGGTGCAATACCACCTTCCGGGTATCCAACCTCCTCGTCATACTCCCATCCGCAAACATCACATACATATTTCATTATTGAATCCTCCTTTTAAAATATTGTTCATTCACAGCTATTTTGCTTTTGTATCCTTATTACTCTATAGTATTCGTATGCACAAAGTTTATTTTAACATTTCCATAATCCATGTAAATTACAGTATGCATATACTTCCTCCACCTGCTCTCCGTCACAAAGACAGAAATCTGCAACCGGCTCCTGTCCTGGATTTAACTGTTTTCTATAAACACCCTGATTGGTATTTAATGTAATCCATTCAATAAAGTGTTCTTCAAGCATTGGATGTTTGATTTCTCCAACAACAACATGAACCAGATTACCGTCTAGTGTATATACCGGTACATGCTTTTCAACTGCGGCATCTGTTACTCCGGCTTTCAGTTCCGGCATCAGCTCTCCACAACAAATTACAGGTACACCTTTGTCTTTACCTTTTCAATAATGTTTCCACAATGCTTACATACATAATATTTTACTTCCTTGTCTATTCTCCCTTAATAATTCTCTGCACGTACTTCAAAATAACTCTGCGGATGATTGCATACCGGGCATACCTCTGGAGCCTTTGTTCCGACTACAATATGTCCGCAGTTACGGCATTCCCATACCTTAACTTCGCTCTTTTCAAATACCTGTGAAGTTTCGATATTCTTAAGAAGTGCACGATATCTTTCCTCATGGTGCTTCTCAATCTCACCTACTGCCCTGAATTTTGCTGCAAGCTCAGGGAATCCTTCTTCCTCAGCTGTTTTAGCAAAGCCATCATACATATCTGTCCACTCATAATTTTCACCTTCTGCCGCTGCCGCCAGGTTTTCCTTTGTATCACCAATTCCTGCTAATTCCTTGAACCACATCTTTGCATGTTCTTTCTCATTATCTGCAGTCTTTAAAAACAATGCTGACATCTGCTCGTAACCTTCCTTTTTCGCTACAGAAGCAAAATAGGTATACTTATTTCTTGCCTGTGATTCCCCTGCAAATGCCTCCTGTAAATTCTTCTCTGTCTGTGTTCCTGCATATTTGTTTGCTGCCATCTCTTTTACCTCCGTTTTCTTTACTACTTTTTCAAAATCTGATGCCGGGTGCTTGCACAAAGGACATATAAAGTCATCTGGTAATTCCTCGCCTACATATTCATATCCGCAAATTCTGCAACGCCATATTGTCTGACTGTCCTCTGTTTTTCCAACCTCCTGTGGCTTAGGCTTAATATTATTCTGATAATAATCATATGTTACTGAAGGAACATTGCTTAAAACTTCCATATCAGTTATCTCACCGATAAACATCGTATGTGAACCCAAGTCCTCTGTTTTAGTAACTGTCACAGAAATGTATGCATTTGTACCTTCTGTAATATAATAAATACCATTTGTGCCCCTGGCACACTGCTCAAATGCTTCAAACTTATTGGTATCTCTTCCTGATTGGAAGCCAAAATGTTTGAACAATTCAAATTGTGCCTTCTGACTTAAGACTGATACAGTAAATTTTCCGGTTCTTTGAATCATATCATGCGTATAATTTGCCTTATTTACACAGATACTTAACTGGTTTGGTTCCGAAGCTGCCTGAATAGCTGTATTAATGATGCATCCGTTATCTTTTTCTGCTTCTTTAGCGGTCAATATAAACAGTCCATAACTCAACTTATACATTGCTTTCCTATCCATGCTGTTCCTCCTTTACCTTCTCCCTGCATTTCGGGCAAATGCCTTTAAATGAAATATCATAATCCACAAATTCAATTCCATGAGTGTTATGAATTCTTTCCAGCAAATCCGGTATTTGATCCATATCCACATCAAAAATTTCACCGCACTTTATACATCTTACATGGTAATGATTTTTCAATATAAAATCAAATCGGTTCGGTCCATCCGGAACTTCAACCTTTCTTAATGCACCTTCCTCTACCAATATATCAAGATTTCTATATACAGTTCCTTTTCCAATTGTTGGATATGCTTCTTTTATAAATTCATACACTTCATTTGCCGTAACGTGTCTTCTCATTTCGTATACGGTATTTCTTACAAGATCTTTTTGAATGGTATTTCTCCTACTTGTCATTCGTCCTACTTATTAGGATTAGTTCTTAATAAGGATTATATACCACTATTATCCTGTTGTCAATAAAATAGTAATAATTCTCATTATTATTATTTTATTTTGCGTTCAAATACATATTCTGAATCTGAAGATAAATCAGACCTAAACGAATATCCGAGTCTGTCAAATTTCTGAATATCCACCGGATTTTCAATATTATTTTCCGCTATGAATCTGACCATTTCACCACGAGCCATCTTGGCATAGGTACCTTTTGTTACCAATTTATCTCCGGATAACTCACAAAATACAATCGTAATATATCTGTCCTGTGGTGTCAGATACTTTTCTATACATTTTGAGTATTCTTTTGATGCAAGATTAATGATAATCCTACTGTCATCGATTACTGAGCGGTATAACAATTCTCCCCAGTACTCATACAGATTTTTTGCATCTCCAATTCCAACCTTTGCCTGCATTTCAAGACGATAAGGAGTCACACCATCCATTGGTTTTAAAATGCCATAAAACGCAGACAAGATTCTTAAATGATTTTGCAAATACTCAAACTGCTGGATTTCAAACACAGATGGTGCCATATATTGAAATGCAATCCCTTCATATGCTAAAACAGCCGGAGTAAGCCTGTTATAAAGATCCATATTTTCCAATCTGTTAAAGTTCTGCTCTGCAATCTTGTCATTACATTTCCAGATAGCTTTCAGTTCTTCTTTTGATTTGCTTTTCATCCAGTTTAATACTTCTGCTGTCTTATCAATATAGACAGGCAGTTCAACCGGTGCTAAGTTATCGGTATCTACAATCATCTTTTTTGCAGGTGATAAAATAATCTTCATTATGCCAATTCCTTAAGCATATTTTCAGGATCATCTGCCGCCTTGACTTTATCATTTGCCTTTATAATGATTCCCTGCTCATCAATAAGATATGTAGTTCTTACTACACCCATAGATACTTTTCCATAATTTTTCTTTTCTTTCCAGACATCATATGCTTCAATAACTTTACGCTCCGGATCTGCTAATAGCGTAAATGCCAGTCCGTATTTTTCTTCAAATCTCTTGTGAGACGCTACAGAGTCCTTGCTTACTCCGAGAATAACAGCTCCCTTCTCAGTAAACTGTGGATAACGCTCTGAAAAGCCACATGCCTGCTTCGTACATCCTGGTGTATTATCCTTTGGATAAAAATATAAGATCACTTTTTTTCCTGCATAATCGCTTAATTTATGCACTTCTCCGTTCTGATCCGGCAATTCAAAATCCGGTGCTTTTATTCCTAACTCTAACATTTACTATTCCTCCGCTTTTGTATTTTTCACCTGTTTTCTTGTTCTTTTATTACCCGAAATCATTTTATGACCAGAATAGACTGCCATAATCATGCATATCAGAGAGCCAAATGCAAAGTATTTGTGTGCTGCTTTTAGCCCTTTATATCCTGTATAAAAAGTTCCAATCATTGTGATTAAAGCTACTACTGACCAATATTTATGTGCTTTCATGTAATTTCTCCGTTTTTCAGTGTATTCAATTCTAATTATACGCTACCACATTCCTATGTCAATTTGATAATGGAATCTTCCTATAAAATTTTTCAGAATATCATGGTTAAAACTATGTATTGTTATCATTGAATTTTTTTTTGAAAAAATCTGACAAAAAGCTTTCTTTCAAGAGATTACTATTTAATCTCTTTTCCATCTATATATAGTTGAAATTTATCAGGATTATTAACAACATCATAGTCCTTTCCATATTCTATAGGTCTGTATTCGGCTGTCATTACTGATTCCCCGTCTTCAATATCCTCTTTCCATAAATAGATGTTCATATCAAGACTCGTCGCATATCCCCTGTCTGTGGAGAATTTTGTCGAATAAAAAGAATCATCCTTGTACATCTGCAAAAGCTCTCTTGCAAACGCTTCTCTATCCTCAATATTTTTCCGGTTAGCAACCACGGTAATATTTTCATCTCGATTTACGGAAAATGTTCCAACTACATCCGGTTCGCCTTCCTTATGACCAGATTCAGATTTCCCATAAATACTTCCTGCAGCAATTATCAAGATCACTGCTCCTGAAATCAATGCAATTATCTTTTTCTTCATATTTTTATTTTCCTTTTAGTTTTTTTACTGCGTAATTGATTACTTCTTCCGGTGTAGGTCTTTCTCCTTTAAGTGTCATTTTCTTCCATTCTTCCTGCACAGCCGGATCAGGATTATCAAATCCTGCATCTATGGCTATCTGCATTTCTCTGCGTACTTCTTCTGGTGTTGTGTTGTACTTTTCTGCAATCTTCTCATATATAGTTTTCTCTCTCATTCATTTTCCTCCGATATATAAGTGGAATTATATCTTGTTCTATAAAATCAATTTAGCATATTTCTATTGGCATGAAAAGAGACTTTACAACTTAAAATTGGATAAAAAGGACAAAAAAAGAAGAGCTGCTTGCTCTTCCCATATAGTAGTAAAATAATATGTCATGCCAGCGCAATATATTACCTAGAATATCGCTATAACAGGAAAGGGGCTGCATTATGACAGCCCCTAGTTTACTTCATCACGTTGTCTACATTCTGAATGAACTCGTTCCCTGGTTTATTTTAGCATCGGTCTGGATTTTGTTTCATAAAGATAAATTTTGCCACAGAGCGGTCGTATGTTTTAATGTGTCCAAACAGCCAGTCGATTACATTTTTCTGTACAAGTTCACTGAACCGATCTGTTGGTCCTTCATACTCCTGAAAGTATTCATACAGTTCCTGAATTGTCTTTTTAAACTCTTCATGTTTTTCATAATGTTTTTCACGCTCTGGATAACCGGATTTTTCCTGAAGCTTTTCCTCTTCTTTGAAATGAAAGTCAGTATATTCATCCAGATAATCCAGCATTTTGATTGCTTTTACTTTGCTGTCGCCATTTTGACAGGCAGTTACAAAGTTCTGGATACGGTCGATCAATTCTTTATGCTGGGTATCAATTGTTTCATTTCCTGTTACTAAATTGTCATCAAAGGTAATGTTTAAATCGTAAGTCATAATTTGACCTCCATTTCTTTTATATGTTCTCTTAGGATCTTTTAATGTCTGGCAGTTTCGTACCTGCATTTTCTGCTTAGTCTTCTACAGGAACGAAAACATCTTTTCCTAATCCGCAGATTGGGCATGTCCAGTCATCTGGAATATCCTCAAATGCAGTTTCTGGATCGATACCAGCGTCTGGATCTCCTACTGCCGGATCATAAATATATCCACATGGTTCACATTCATATTTTATCATAGTCATTTTCCCTTTTCAATGTCAATTTATTTTTGTTACCAAGTTCCTAGCAATTTTTCTAACACTTTGTTTCTTGTATATCTGTATTATACATGATAATTATTCTCTTATCAATAATAGTAATTATTATTATTATTGTGCTTAGCATAAACTGATATTTGAATTGCAAATTAGGTCAGTTTACAAGGAACTACACGCAGACCGTGAAACGGGCTGCTGACAACAAACGGCGCTATGCTCCCGGCTGGGTGCATAGCACCTGTTTGTTGCGGGGGTTTCCAAAGGGGGCAGCGCCCCATTTGGCACACGACTTTGCGGAGCAAAGTGTAGTGTGTTATACGCTCTGTCGGCGTTGCCCTGAAAATACCGTTGCCGCCGGGGAGGGCAAGGGCATTTGACGCGGCAGGAAAGCAGGGCTTTGTTTGGGGCTGGTAAGCCGGAAACAAAGGGCTGATTTCAGCAGCAGACAGGGCGTATTATGAAAGCCCCCGTCCCTCGTCCTCCGCCCCCGGCCTATGGGACAAAAAGTCCCAAAGCTCTGGACACCGTGACCAGATGTGTGGCCACACTCCGGGAAAAGTAGCAGGACGGCAGGAAACCGTCAAGGCTGAAATGAATGGGCTGACGCCCGGCCTTGACCGTTCCCCGCCGCCCCGCTGGATGGGTGGACAAGGTGGCCAATCCCTAAAAGTGTTTGGCCGCACTCGTTCATTTTGGGGCCTTTCTTCTCCCAAAATTGAAATGGGCGGGAAAGCCCTAAAATGGCTTTCCCGCCTTGATTACCCATTAGCAAAGACGGGCGAGACTGTCAACGGCGGCGCTGAAAGCGCCGTTCATCTTGACCGTTGACTGGCTCGCCTGGCTTTGCTACTGCCCGTAAGAGATGGAAAAACAAGATGGAAAACAAGGTTAAAAATGGTTGACAAGTCTATCGGATGTGTGTTATACTGTGCGACAGTTTGAGATTGGAAGGAGGCTTACGTGTGTTAATTTGTGTACGCTAATAAGCAATAAAAAGTAGAAGTACCTTTCCACATGATGGTGGGCTTTTTTTGCGTGCGTATGCAAAGGAACACGTAGGTTTGACACGAGCAGTCTTTGAACTGTATCGTGGTGTTTTTTCGTGCTTTGTTGTTATGCAGGCGTCTGCCCTCTCTGTGGGACAACGCCTGCTTTTTATTGCAGAAACAAAGGAACAATGCAATAAAAAAAAAAAGGAGGTTCGCATTATGACCCAAAACAACAATTCATGGAGAAAAACTTATTTTACACTTCTTGCCGGACAAGCAATATCCTTTATTAGCAGCGGTATTTTGCAAATGGCCATTATCTTTTATTTGGTTGCGAAAACTAATTCTGCAATCATATTGACGGCGGCAACACTGATTGGATTTTTGCCGCAAGCCTGTTTAGGCCCGTTTGCAGGTGCTTTTGTTGACCGGCACAGCCGTAAAAGCGTAATGATTGGTGCGGATTTGATAATTGCCGCCGCTGGCGGTATTCTGGCGCTGGTGGCGTTTTACATGGAATTGCCCGTATGGTCTATTATGGTTGTCCTGTTAATCCGAAGTGCGGGAACTGCTTTTCATTCTCCAGCATTCAGCGCAGCAACACCTATGATTGTGCCAAAAGAGGAACTTACAAAATGCGCTGGTTACACGCAGACCATGCAAGCAGTAAGTGCGATTATCAGTCCAGCTGCCGCAGCGTTTTTATATGCTGTTTGGCCTCTTAATGCAATTATATTGTTAGATATTGTGGGTGCAATCCTTGCCTGTGTGACTGTTGCGATTTCGTCCATACCAACGCCTGAACTATGTCCAGAAACGAAAAGACAACAGTTTTTACAGGATATGAAAGAGGGGTATGTGGTATTAAAGCAAAACAGGGGCCTCTTTGCTCTGCTCTGGATTGGTGTAATTTATATGTTCTTTTATATGCCAATCAGTACGCTTTTTCCTCTCATCTGTATGTCATACTTCAAAGGAACACCGGCCCATGCCTCTGCCGCTGAAATTGCTTTTGCGGTTGGTATGCTGCTTGGCGGAGTCATTCTGAGCATTTGGGGCGGTTTTAAGAAACGGCGGTACACCATCGGTCTTTCCGTTCTCCTGATGGGCGTTAGCATTATGCTCTCCGGGCTTTTGCCGCCAGACGCATTTCTTGTCTTTGTTGTGTGCTGTACTGTTATGGGAATTTCCGCTCCATTTTACGGTGTGCAAAATGCGATTTTTCAAGAAACGGTCAAACCAGAATATCTGGGGAGAGTTTTTTCTCTACTGACAAGCGCCGTTTCCCTCGCCATGCCGTTTGGCCTTGTCATTTCCGGGCCTCTGGCGGAGCGGCTGGGAGTTGAGAAATGGTTTGTCATTTGCGGAATTGGCATTATCATCGTTGCGCTTGCCGTATTTTTACTACCCGGTTTGAGAGAGATTGACAATACGCAATAATCAACTGCACCTTTTTCTATTACTAAACAAAATGCCTGGATGGTGGTTCTGAAAAACCAGAACCGCCGTTCAGGCATTTTTTATCTTCGTCCTCTCTGCGGTTTTGGATTCTTCAGCAAGTCGGATTTTTCCGCAATCTTTTTCAGCCACTTCCGTTCTTCTACTGACAGCTTCCTAAAATTCAGCTTGAGCCGTTTGCAGATAAACGCCAAGTACGCTTGTTCCGTGTCGCTGTCCTGGCTGACGATTTCACCAGCAGTTTCCAGCATTTCTTTTAGCGGGTTATCCTCTGGGACGCTGAAAAAATCGTCCTTGTGTGTTTCCCGCAGAGCAAGGGCAATCCCGTTTATGTCCCGTTGTATCACATAGCGGCAAAACTCGTCCTCATCAATATGGGCGGTGATAAGCTGTCTTAACTGCGTATCACTCATGCCAGGATTATGCTTTTTTATAACAGTTGCGCTCATCGTGTCCACTATGGCGTTTGCACCCTGCGCCTGTTTCAGTGCCGTTCCGTTCACATAGATTTCAAGGTCAGCCATCAGCCGGGGGAAATCCGGGTGCGCCGCCAGCTCACACAGCAGGGTATTGTCTATCCTCCCGCTTTTCAGCAGGTCAATCATTTCATCACTCAAACGCAGGTCTGCAAGATCGGCGTTTGGGTGATTTTTCATTTCAGACAGCCCCAGCAGATAATCAGCGGTCACACCGTAAAACTTCGCCAGCCGGATAAGGGCATAGTGGCTGATGTCCTTGAAGTCTTCCGTTTCGTAACTGCCCAGCGCAGACTTGGAAAGCCCGGTCTGCTCCGCAAGCTGCCCCAGCGTCAAGCCACGCTCCACACGTAGGTCTTTTAATCGCTCTTGTATGGATAAAGACATATTCACCCTCCTTGCTAGCTCAACGAAAGAGAAGCCGTTATGCTATGTACTATGCTCATAGCATAACGGCATAGGCATTTACAGTTTTATTTTACCATTTGCTACATCTTCACGAAATTTATCAACAAGCTTCGCTGTCAGCTTGGATTTACCGTAGTGTTCAAGTACAAAAGTACGATAACTTTTTCCATCTACAAGCACATCACTTTTTCTGGTCAACAACCAATTTCCGTTACCTCCTCCCTGTTCTCTAATATTCCAGTCTTTCCCATATCTTTTATAGATTTCATCTTTTTTACCTTGAACAGACATTGATTCGCTTGGAATATAAACAATTTGCATAATAGCTCCTCCTTTATTTTGTGCAAGAAGACCAGAAACCTGAATTTGTCTTTTATCTTTTTTTGATTATATCACAAATCCGAGAGCGTGGAAATAGGGAGTTTTTCAGGCTGATTTCCTACCTCTTGGATATACGGCACAGGCGGTCAAAAAGGTGTAGACTTGGGATAGTTCATCGATGGACAAGCACCTTGGAAACAGAACACGCCAAAGAAAACGGAGGGACGCATGAGCAAAAGACCCTATCAACACCTGCCGCCGCTGGAACACAGGCCGGACGGCTCCCCCTACCGCATAACCCCGCCCCAGAAGAGACGAGCCAGCGGCCTGATACGCCGGGAGTGCTGCAACTGCGAGGACGGAAACTGCCTTGCGCTGGACGATGGCGACACCTGCGCCTGTCCGCAGATGATTTCGTTCTCCGTCTGCTGCAAGTGGTTCCGCTGGGCGGTCTTGCCGCTGGACAGGACGCTGGAAGCGGAGATTTACCGGGACAGGGACTTGAAACGCTGTGCGGAGTGCGGCGGTGTGTTCGTCCCGAAGTCCAACCGGGGCAAATACTGCCCGGACTGCGCCGCCAGAGTTCACAGGCGGCAGAAAACAGAAAGTGAACGGAAAAGGAGGTCTGCTGTGGACAGTTAAGAGCGGGAAAAGCCTTGATTTGCAAGGCTCCGCAAGCCCTCAACCGGGGCGGCTGGTATCATTTATCATTCGCCCCGGAAAACGGGCCTCTAACCGTCCACAAAACACGCTATGACAAACACGATTTATATTCACCAGCCGGAAAAGGCGTTCAGTTTCACCCGGCTCCCCAATTTCCTTTTTGAAGCACCCACATTCCAGCCCTTGAGCAACGAAGCGAAGGTGCTGTATGCCTTTGTCCTGCGCCGGGCGGAGTTGTCCCGGAAGAACGGCTGGGCGGACGAGTACGGGCGGGTCTACCTGTACTACCCCATCTGCGAGGTGGTCGCTTTGCTCCGCTGCGGGCGGCAGAAAGCGGTCAACACCCTGCGGGAGTTGCAGTATGCGGGGCTGGTGGAAATCCAGAAACAGGGCTGTGGAAAACCCAACCGCATTTACCCGAAATCCTATGAAGCGGTTCCAAACACCGACTTCAAGAAATCCGGTTATGGTACGCCGGAGGGCTGAAAACCGTACTTGGCGAGTACGAAAATCAATCCTCTTGAAGTACGGAAATCTGACGGTATATAGAAATACAGAGATTAAAACCATCTATTTACATTCATTCCATTCCAATCCTATCAGAGATATTTTCGGCGGGAAAACCCGCCGGAAAGGAATGGAATGGGGAAAGGAGTTCAATGGCACAACACGCAATTTTGCGATTTGAGAAGCACAAGGGCCACCCGGCGGGGCCGCTGGAAGCCCACCATGAACGGAAAAAGGAGCAGTACGCCAGCAACCCGGACATTGACACCAGCCGGAGCAAGTACAATTTCCACATCGTCAAGCCGGATGGCCGCTACTACCATTTCATTCAGAGCCGCATCGAGCAGGCCAGATGCCGCACCCGCAAGGACAGCACTCGGTTTGTGGACACGCTGATTACCGCCAGCCCGGAGTTTTTCAAGGGCAAGTCCCCAAAGGAGATAGCGGCCTACTTCCAGAGGGCGGCGGACTTCCTCATTGACCGGGTGGGCCGGGAGAACATCGTTTCGGCTATGGTACACATGGATGAAAAAACGCCCCATCTGCACTTGGTCTTTGTGCCGCTGACAAAGGACAACCGCCTGTGCGCCAAAGAAATTATCGGCAACCGGGCCAATCTGACGAAGTGGCAGGACGATTTTCACGCCTGTATGGTGGAGCAGTACCCCGACCTGGAGCGTGGGGAAAGCGCCAGCAAGACGGGCCGGAAGCATATCCCCACCCGGCTGTTCAAACAGGCGGTCAACCTCTCCAAACAGGCGAGGGCCATTGAAGCGGTTCTCTCCGGCATTACCCCGCTGAACGCCGGAAAGAAGAAAGAGGAAGCCCTCTCCATGCTGAAAAAGTGGTTTCCGCAGATGGAGAACTTCTCCGGGCAACTGAAAAAATACAAGGTCACAATCAATGACTTGTTAGCGGAAAATGAAAAGCTGGAAGTCAGGGCAAAGGCCAGCGAAAAAGGCAAGATGAATGACACGATGGAACGGGCGAAGTTAAAAAGCGAACTGGACGATATGCGGCGGCTGGTTGACCGTATCCCGCCGGAGATTTTAGCGGAACTGAAACGGCAACAGCGGCAGCATGGAAAGGAAAGGTGATCTTATAAGTAATATCAGATACAAAAAGGAAATCGAAATCGTGACTTTTCAGGGAAAGGAAATCACACTGGAAAATCTCTCCCCGGTGTTCACGCCGGAACAGGAAGCAGCCAAACGCCGGGAACTGGAACAGCAGCTTTATGAGGTGTTCCGCAAGTACGCCGACAAGCGGGAGAGTGAGGAAGCCGGGACATAAGGTTTTCCAAACCCATCATTGATTTGCGGGGCTGCTGGCGGTATAATAGAACTGTCAGCAGCTCCGTTTCTTTTTTAAGAAAAGGAGCGACAATATGAACAATCGGATAGACGCAATCTATGCAAGACAATCGGTAGACAAAAAGGACAGCATTTCCATTGAAAGCCAGATTGAATTTTGCAAATACGAGTTGAAAGGCGGTAACTGCAAGGAATACACAGACAAAGGGTACAGCGGCAAGAACACAGACCGTCCGAAGTTTCAAGAACTGGTGCGGGACATCAAGCGGGGCTTGATTGCAAAGGTCGTGGTTTACAAGCTCGACCGTATCAGCCGTTCCATTCTGGACTTTGCCAACATGATGGAGCTGTTCCAGCAGTACAATGTGGAGTTTGTGTCCTCTACGGAAAAGTTTGATACCTCCACGCCGATGGGACGGGCCATGCTGAATATCTGTATCGTGTTCGCCCAGCTTGAACGGGAAACGATACAGAAGCGGGTAACGGACGCTTACTACTCCCGCAGTCAGCGGGGCTTTAAGATGGGCGGGAAAGCCCCTTACGGCTTCCATACGGAGCCTATCAAGATGGACGGTATCAACACAAAGAAGCTGGTGGTAAACCCGGAGGAAGCGGCCAATATCCGGCTGATGTTTGAGATGTACGCCCAGCCCACAACTTCCTACGGGGACATTACCCGGTACTTTGCCGAACAGGGGATTTTGTTCCATGGCAAAGAGCTGATACGCCCCACGCTGGCGCAGATGTTACGCAATCCTGTCTATGTGCAGGCAGACCTTGATGTGTACGAATTTTTCAAAAGTCAAGGTACAGTCATTGTCAATGACGTTGCCGATTTTACGGGCATGAACGGCTGCTATCTGTATCAAGGGCGAGATGTAAAGGCCAGCAAGAAAAACGACTTAAAAGACCAAATGCTGGTACTGGCTCCCCATGAGGGTATCGTCCCCTCCGACACCTGGCTGACCTGCCGCAAGAAGCTGATGAACAACATGAAAATCCAGTCTGCCCGGAAAGCCACCCACACATGGCTGGCAGGAAAAATCAAGTGCGGGAATTGCGGGTATGCTCTTATGAGTATCTACAATCCCTCCGGCAAACAGTATCTCCGCTGCACGAAACGGCTGGACAATAAAAGCTGTCCTGGCTGTGGGAAAATCATCACTTCGGAACTGGAAGCGGTTGTTTATCAGCAGATGGTAAAGAAGCTGGCAAGCTACAAGACGCTGACAGGAAAAAAGAAAGCGGCAAAGGCAAACCCGAAAATCACCGCCCTGCAAGTGGAACTTGCCCATGTAGACAGCGAGATTGAAAAGCTGGTGGACAGTCTGACGGGGGCAAACAATGTCCTGTTCTCCTATGTGAATGTGAAGATAGCGGAACTGGACGGGCGCAAGCAGGAACTTCTGGCAAGGATAGCGGAGTTGACTGTGGAGGCCATCAGCCCGGAACAGGTCAGCCAGATTTCCGGCTACCTCGATACCTGGGAGAATGTATCTTTTGATGACAAGCGGCGTGTGGTGGATTTGATGATCACCACCATAGCCGCCACAAGCGACAGCTTGAACATCACATGGAAAATCTGACTGGCGGCACCCCTCCCGTCAGATACCTACCCTGTGTAGTCCCTTGTAAACTGTACTTTTACATATTGTATATATCATGGGAATAGTTGAATAAAAAAATGAACTCTATTCATTAAAGACAGAGTTGCTGGAAATTATTTCTCTCCAATAACTTTTTTCGTCTTTAAGTCCTTGAAACCCCTTTTATAAAATCGCTGTAATGGTCTTCATAATACATCTTCTCAATATCATGAAAACTTGCCTCCGGCTCGACCGCTCCCCAATTCCTAAGTGTCTCATCCAAAGGATTCTGGACATATCCTCGGTAACAGTCCCAATAGATATTCTGCTTTTCCCTCTCCGCATCAATATGCTCACTGTTGGCAATATCGAATTTTCTGTCATTGTGCTTCGGATTATAAACACCATGTTTCCCCGATCTGCCATTATGCCTTGTAGCTCTCATTCTTCTGATTCCCCCTTTCATCCATTCTGCATTTTTTCATTTTTGTTTTTCCCATTCTGCCCTTCTCTGCGGTCTTTCCATTATCTGCCTCTTGCGTTTCACAAGCTTTTTTCATGTGGCGGGCATTCCCGAAAATGATTTTGGGTAACACAATTTGCCAGATAATACCCAGTATGACTTGACGCAGGCATCAAATCACTGGGCAAGGCGTTTCACCCTTGACCCGATAATGGGCTTGTCTCCGCTTCGCTCCGGTCGGTGCTAAACGAGCGCCACTGGCGCTCAGCACCCCTTAACCCCAGCATGGAGCTGCCGGTCTCCGCTCCGCTTCAGTCGGTGCTAAACGAGTGCCACCGGCACTCAGCACCCCTTTGCATTCCCTGCACAAAGGGCTCCGCCCTCTGCACACCCGCCGGACAAAATGTAATTTCTGCTACTGTCCCATCTGCCAGAATTTCCGTTTCGCCCGGTTTTTTCAAAAATCCTCAAATCGGATTTTCTCAAAAAATAAGAGCCGACACTTTGTCACTTTTTTGGGAAAAAGTCCAATCGCATCGGCTCTCATATTTGACCTAATCGGTCATATTCAGTTTTTCTTTACATCCTCTCTGAGCATTAATGAGCAAAACAAAAGGCACCAACTTTTTACGGTTGATGCCCTTTGGGTTACTCACTATTCTCTTTTCACAAAACTGAAATTGAACAAAATCGCTGCGCGATGGCCTGCCAAGGCTGTGGCGCAGTTTTCTACTTTTTCTAAAATAGGCAGTGACAGGATTGTCCCAAGAT
>NZ_JBQHVP010000030.1:0-22860 GCF_052064435.1 Blautia sp. HCP3S3_B11 | reverse complement strand
AAAAGAGTTATCGTAAATTTTGACGGTTATTCTCTGCTGAAAACTACCATTGGCCTTTGGTTTTACGATAACTCTATATTTACGATAACCTTGATAATGTTGAATTATAGATTATCGAGGGAAATCCAGCCGTTCCGCTTATCCGCATAGGACTTCAGAAGTCCCCACTTGGATGCACCTGGACCATCTGCAACCTCAATGATGGTGAATACACCCTTTCTGGTAAACACTCCTGCAGTGCCATAGTTCGTTCCTGGGTCCCTGCGGATGTTCAGATCATCAATGGATACCTTTACACAGAAAGGCACCGCCACTTCATTTTTGCCTACCGGATACACAGCCTTGCCGTTAGGGTCGTAGACCGTATAGCCCGGATTCTTATTGGCGCATTTCTTTGCATTCACCAGAACCTTGTAAGCCCCCAATTGACTCTTTGCTTCATCCCAGGACTTACGAACCCTGTAGTAGCTGTCCGTGCTTTCTGCTTTGACATCATACTGAGTCAGTTTCCACCTCTCGATGATGTTGCAAAGCTTGTCCACATAAGTAAGGCTCGTAGCATACCCACCATCCTTGATGATCTGCACCGCCTTCCTATAATCCATGCATCCCTTCAATCCATCATACCTTAGCTTATTCCCATTCTTGGCTCCAAGCAGATAAGCACTATGGTCTGCAATAGAATCCTCAATGCAACCATACCTTCTGAAATCAGCCGTGATGGTCATATAACTGCCATCCGCATTCTGCTCCTGAGTCTTCTTTGTATAAACAGAGCTGCCATCCCAAGTAGAACCACCCCAGGTATTTCCAGAAAGTGACTTCTTCATACCAAAGCAGTTATTCGCCCCCTGCGCAAGTTCACTCTTCCCATAGCCGCTCTCCAGAATAAACTGAGCCATAGACACAGATGCCAAAATCCCCGACTTCTTCTGATTTGCAGTAAACAATGCACCAACCTTTGCAATCACCTGTGCCTCAGTTAAAGAAGCAAACTCTCTCGCCTGCATCCCTGAAGGAATTGATTCTGCTTCTCCACCGCTAAGTCTCGCTGTAACCTTCGCAGCCAAATCACCCAGCCTTGCATAAAGCCAGTTCCCCGGACAGCTCTTATTGGCAAACCATCTGTGAACCGTGATGAGCATTTCATCCTCCTTCGGCTGATAGCTCAAAGACTTGTCCTTATCTCCAAACCAAAGCAGCTTCTTCTTGCCATTTCTCTGGCAGATATCCACGCACAAGTCAATCAGCCTGTCATAGACCACCTCATTCATGGCATACGGCTCCACCTTACCGGATGCACACTCAATGGTAACCGCTCTCTGATCATTCTCATTGCTGGAAGTACACCAGGAACGATTCTTTTCTTCCACATACAGTCCAACTCTGCCATCCTTATCCTCTTCACTGCGGTCATGCAGCTGCTCCAGCACTTTCTTAAGCTTCTCCGGAATCGGCAATCCCAAATGTGCCGCATTCTCCAGCAAAGAAATCCCTTCATTACTGAGATAGAAAAAAATCACAGCCGTTCTCAAAATAGAACCATTTCCGATGACCTGCACATCCAAAACATTTGCAATTCCTACCAGCATAAAGATAAGTACCTTTCTGCAGATTCCCTTGAATCCGACCTCAGAAGAAAGCTTCTTATCGGAAATCGCACACATAATTCCCGTGATGTAATCCGCCACCACAAATAAAAGCAATGCCAGAATCAAACCATCACACCCTCCAAAGAAGTAGCCAAGCCAGCCACCGATTCCCGTAAACACCAACTGCACCATACTCCAAAACTCTTTCATATCCTCTGTTCCTCCTTAAAAAATTGTATAGAAAAAGCAGCTGCCCACCTTAGAGCAACTGCCTCATCCCAAAATACTATCCCTATCAGCTATCCACTTCCGTCAGCTCATAGGTAATCTTCATCGTCTTATCCGTTGTCTTCACCACGGCAGTACTTAAGTTATTGATACTGGCCAGATATGGTGTCAGCAAAAAGCACATTCTGTAATCCGAACCATAGTTACCGCCCCAGCCAAAGCAGAATTCCTTGTACTGAAAAAGTGGCGTACCCAGATTCAGAAGTCTTGTACTTCCAACAGTCTGTACCACCGTATCATCCGGCTTAATCTGATAATCCCATCCGATAATCAGGTCATTTACCATAAACAGATAATTGGCACAGGTTCCGGAACCGGTCTGAGACTTCCCGGCAGAAGTAAATCCAAAAGGAATCAATGTCACATCCGTGGAATTGTTGAGATTGATTTTATAGATTCCTGCATCATCATAAGCAGTCAGATACAGATAGCCATTCCGGATGACACCTCTCACACCACGCTGTGCATAAGTATCGACCTTGAAATACCCGATTGCCTTCAAATAACAGTTGGATAAGGTCCATACACCTTCTGTCATGGTGTAATCATCCTTTTTAGTCTTCACCCAGTACATCTTGGCATCTCCGGAAGAATTCGCCTGATTGGCAAACCCATACCAGTACCCGTCATGTCCGTCCAGAAAATCTCCATAAGGTGTATAGCTTCCAAGGAACTTAAAAGTACTGCAGGGAATCACCTTCTCTTCCAGCAGGTCATTCGTGGTATCATTCAGCCTGTCATTCAGTCCCAAAGTAAAAACCGGAAGCCTTCTCTTATGGATAATCACAGAACTGTCCTGGAACCGCATACTGATCAGGATATTGTTCTCAAAATCCACCTCCACCGCGCTGAACAACTCCGCAAGCTCCTCCACGGTCTGCGTTTCCAGTCTGGTCTCCATAATCTGATAAAAGGCAGCCTTGGAATTCTCCATGCTCCCGTAGGCTGCCACACCGCCCTGTTTGGAAGTCAGTGCCACTGCAGCAATGGTTCCATTTCCCTGGCTTGGTGTAAATTCCCACACAAACCGGTAACCATTATCTAATGGCTTACTCTCCGTCAAATTCATACTTCCCCTTGCCACATCCGCAGTAGCATTGACATCATTGGATGCATAGGCCACCGGGAGCTTTGCAGTGGATGGATAAATATTGTCCGCATCCTCTGTCAATGCTTCCGAATAAAGCAGTATGCCTCCAATCATGTTAGGGCAGATGGGAATCAGGTTATCATTCCAGAGCAGATGCGTATCATACTCCCCGGCCACAGAATAAAAAATACCCATAGGATTCAATCCCAGGATATGATTTACCGCATTCGTTACCATATTTTCTTCCTGTACTCTTTCCACCACTTCCCCGGTGGCATCATCGATCATCTCGATGACCATATTTCCTTTCAGCTTCATCCTTACCTACCTTTCCACCGGCATAGCAAACGCACCGATTCCAAATCTTCCATGAACCACATCACTGTAGGTTCTCTTCACAAGCTCATCAATCTTCCAGGTGATATTCTCATCAACAGCGGTCATCTGAAGCACACCACCGACTTTTACTTTCTTAATGGTTTCCTCTATCTTAATCTCACCATCCCAGGCTTCCCCGGCACCCATTGACTGACCCATAATCGCCGCAAGACAATCACCGGTATCCACCGTAATGGTTCCACCTGTTGCCCTGGCATACACATTAAAAATATTTCTGTAATTCGCCACCAGATTCTCAATCGGATAATACAGCATGATGGAATGCTTTCCGGAATGCCAGGTTTCTTCCGGCTGATGGATCTCAATGATGCTGTCATTGAACTCAAAGGTAAAATGAACCACCACCTGCCCATCTTCCTTCCAGACCACAGGCAGTTCCACGGACAGCGTCTGCTCTTTTGTGTTACCGATTACCTTAGGCTCCTCTGTTGCAACAGCACTATCCGAACTTCCGCCAGTCTCATCCACAACATCAGTCCCCGCAGCATCGCTATCAGTTGTTCCGCTATCCGTAGTTTCCTCATTACCTGCAGTACCCTCTGCCAAAACTTCTTCCACTTCCACCGAAGGAATCAGCACATCCCCTCTTGCAACCACAGACCTTTCCACCTGGTCTGCATTCACTCCTACAATCACAGACCCAAAGAACTGCGCCATAACCGCTTCATTCGGTGCAAACTCGATGGAAATAATCTTCACATCACTCTCACCTACCGTAAAAGAGCTGGCATTGGTAAAGGTATGAATACCAATCCTGCCAGCTTCCTTGTTATCGATAATCTGATTTAAGAGTCCTGAAATATTCTTATCATTCTTAGACTTGGCATGTGCCAGTCTCGGATTCTTACCAACCCCTTTCAGTGTGTGCTTCCCGCCTATCTTACACTGCATGGAAGTAATGGCGGATATCCTGTTTTCATCCGCCTGTCCGCCCCTAAACCGGATCACATCTCCTAAATCCAGAGCAGGATTTCCTGTTGTTTCCGAATCAAAAGGCACATAATCCACAACAGCCAGGTCATTCAGAATATTCATACACAACTGCTCTCTGGTTTCCTTAAGCCCAAACTGTAACAGAGGATTCACACCCAGATTCATTGTCAGCCCGTCATCCGGATCCAGATGATAATACTCTGCCATTTCCGTTTTCATGTTGGTAGAAGAAACCGCCGTGTACCTTGTAATGAAATCAGAAAAGCTGCTGGTAAAACGATGCTTTGTTTCCAGTTCCATCACCGGCTCATTACCATACTTCCTCAGCTCCAGCTTACCCTCTCGGTTGATACAGAAAAAACCACCAAGAACCTGCCCCACATAATAGAGCACATCCCGGTAGGTCTCAATATCATTTTCTGTATAAATGGAAAGCAGCTCGGTTCCATTTGGCATCGCCTCGTATTCTTCCTGACTCTGTGCCATCTCCACCTTACAGGCCTTGCAGCACAGATTCACAAAATCATACACCGTACCAATAGTTTCAAATCCATTGAAGCTCTTATCAAACCGGAGCATGTAATCATAGGCTTTCAGTTCCAAAGTCTTGATATTTCGATTAGCCTCCGACACCTCAAAGATTCCCATCGGTACCTCTTCATAAGAGCCATCCGACAGTCTTAAATGATAGAACAATTCCACCAGAGCATCTTCCAAAGTATATCTGTCAATGTCAGAGAAAAGCGTAATCCCCATCTCTGCTGCATACACCGTACCAAGCTCAATCTCAGTAGAGCCGCAGCACTGACTGGAAATATATCCGCTCCCCTTTACAATATCATCCGCGCCAAACTCATACGTGGAACCCTTCGTTGTCGTTATCTTTCCCGTCCAATAATATCTTCTTGTGTTCTCCTGCACCGCTTGCAGGAATGCTTTGCTCACCGGATACACGAAAACACCCTCTTTCTTATAATTCCTTCAAAGTAAATGAAACAATCCACAGCCCCTTATAGCTCGTATCCTTCTTAAGCTTTGCCTTGAATCCTTCCACATACATTTCTGTCTGCCTAACACTTGCAGTCTCCGGATCAAAGAATCCAACTCTTATCTTCTCCTGCTGTTTATACCCGGTAAGTAACCTCAGCCACTTCTGGGTAATAGAATATCCACTTCATAACTATCCGGCAGAGGAAGATCCACGCCGTCAAAATTCAAATACTGAAAAAATGCCATCGCTTATCTCCCTCCACTTCTTAGATTTGCCCTCTGCTGGGCATTTACAATCACTTCATCCAACATCGTACCGCCAAGGTACACAGGAATCACAATATCCCCGCTTCCACTTCCCACAGATGAAACTGCGTCCTTAATCGCCGATACAAAACTACTCATATCTGCACTGGATACAGAACCGCTATTCTCTCTGATATCGTTAAATCACTGAAGGATCTCTGAATTACATTGGTCTCAACTACATAAATCCAAGCTTCATCATCCGTCAAATCTTCCTTAACAATAGCAGGGATCTCTGTAAGACCTGCAATCTTTGCAGCATTGTGTCTGTTATGACCTGCAAGCATTTCATATCCCGAACCAAGTTTTCTTACTATGACCGGTGTAAGAATTCCATGCTCTTTTATGCTCTCCACCATGTCATTCAGCCTATCGCCCTGGTAAAGCTTAAATGGATGGTCACGGAATGGAGTGATGGCATCCACTGACACCATACTCACTCCACCCTCTGGAGCATCCGCTGTCAAAAAGTCTATCGCATCATTAAAAACCTTTCTCTTATCCTTCATAAGCAATCAGCTCCTTTCCAAAATCTATATATGCCTTGCAAGCCTTTGTTTCCGGTGCATATTCCAAAAGCGGCTTACTGTAATAAATACTTTCCCCCACCTTTACGGTACTCGGAATCTTACTGTTAAAAATCTTAATCTGACCCTCAAATGTCTCAGCCACTTGCTCTGAGATAACCTTGCAGAGATTTGTTCTGGCTTCACACATAGTAAGCAATATCCCCTCTACTTCCAGCTTCGGATTGATGCGGCTCTTTATCTTCTTGATGGTCTTAAGGAAATCCTGCAATCCCATCATTGCCAATAACTGAGGATTAACTGTAATCACCACACCGTCAGCTGCTGCCAGTGCATTTATCGTAAGAGCACCTAATGCAGGGCAAGTATCGATTATCAGATAATCATATGAATCTCTCAACGGCTCTATAATATTTGCCAGCATCCTCTCAGCTCCCATTTCAAGTCTAAGCTTTGCATCCACCGCTGACAAAAACATTGATGAAGGAATAAAATCCACTCCATTGCGGTTCATGATGTACTCTGCTGGATCCGGAAGCTTTTCATCTTCCATCTGAGCCATCATCAAATGACCTATTGTAACCGGAACTGCTGCAGTATCTTCTACTCCAAAGCAGGTTGTAAGATTTGCCTGACTATCGAAATCTACTGCCAACACTTTTTTACCAAGACTTGCCAATGAATATGCAAGATTATATGAGCTTACGCTCTTACCAACTCCACCCTTAGTGGCTCCTACCAATATAACTTTTCCCATGACCTACTCCTATCTGAGCAGCTGATCCACAAGTGACTGTGTCTGCTCCATCATTGCCTTGTTTACCATTGCCTTAATATCATCAAAACAGATGACCAGCACTGCTATTACAATGAATACCAGTACAAAACCGATTGTCCTTAAACTGTCTCTTCGCATACGCCATACCTCGCTTCCCTCTCTGCCACAAACTGAGCATGAAGCTTTGATTTCTCAACCTCAAACTTCTTCTTAAGTGAAGCCATTTCTCTTTCCATGAATGCAGTTTCTGCCTCTTCCATTGCAGCTCTTTCAGCATCCGGAGTAATAACCAGCTTTCCATTCTCACAAGTGATGGAAACATAATCTCCGATATCAAAACCTAACTCCTTAAGCCACTGCCCCTTCAACATGATTGTCGGCGTTGCCTTATAGTTGTGCCCGCTCTGGCTGATAACCTTAATACTTCTTTTCTTTGCCATAATCGAAATCTCCTTTTCATAATTTGTCATTGATTGCCTGTAACTCTGTCACTAATTCATCCGGCTCAATGGCATCACCTCCCTTTAGCGAAAAATAAAAATAGCTGCCAATGCTTTCGCATCAACAGCTATCGCTTAAGTTCGGTATATTTATGAAGTTATTTCTTTTCAGCCTGCTCTTTTTCGATTATGTTGTAATATTCATCCATATCAAGAGAAAGCTTTATGTGAGAGTCTGCTTTTCGGTTGCTCAAGAGGCAAACCGTCTCCACATGCATTGAAACTTTAGTTCGCATTAACATTCGCGCACGCGAGTGTCTGATTTTTATTTTTTGCACCCCTTTATGTAAATCACAAAAAGTTGCACCATTCCGGCGGACAAATAAATTAACCCTCTATTTTAAGAGAGCTAATTCATATATCTAATCTTTATTAATCATCCAGCATTCCAACAATTCCAAAAACTGAAATAACAAAGAATAATACTGAGGTTACCACTAAACAAAAACTTTCTGAAAAACCAATAAACTTACTAAAGAATGCATATATTAAGAATCCTATTGGCCACAACATCATGACTATAAATTCACAAGAAAAGTAAAGTCCACAATTCCATTTATCTTTTCTTCCTTCAAAAAAGCCAAATATCACTGCACATACTACACAGAAAATAATAGAGAAAATTATGTAATGGTTCATCTGCTCTACGCTTCTACAATACTGTACATATAGAATAAATAGGGATAAACCGGATCCCCAACCACATAGTTTTTCTACCTTTGTGCTTTTAAACGTACCTATCAACATAGTTACAGAAGTACAAAGTAACAACCATATTGCAATTTTATTAGCGGTAAAGGAATCTAAGAACAAAAACTTATTTATATCACTGGTTACACTTATTGCGATTTCTTCCGCAAAAGCTGAAGCAAGAATAAATCCCATAATAACTGCAAATACTCTACGTGCACCGCTCATTACAGTAGTTCCACCGGTAGTATTACTCTTTGAAGTATGAGATGTATTTGTTGCTTTAGCCGCAACCGGTTTTACATCATAGTTGATAGTCTTAACTTCTTGAACAGCCTGACTAAAATCAGGTAATTTTTCAACAGTTTGGTCATAGACATTCTCGGCTTCATATGAAATATTACCATCTTTTGAAAGAATAGGTGTATCAATAACTGATTTAACCGCACCAGCTAATGCTCTGGTTACAGCAATCAATTTCAAATCATCCTCTGAAAAGTCCTCTGAAGTGAGTTTTTTCTTAAATACTCTTCCTTCTTTCTTTCTTACCACACCTGCTAATAAACCTGAACACTCTGCAAACATTTTATTTAGATCTCCTAAAAGATCATCAAACATTTCTGATCTTTCAGTTATAGCCCCACATAGCGTCTCAGAGATTTTCATTTTTTCTGAAGCAGCTTCCGCTTCCGCATACATAGTATTTGCTTTTTCAAGATTTTCATCTGCTTTCATACTAGCTGATATACCTGTGAACAGTATAACTGGAGCAGCCACTGCTGCTAACGGAGTCATTGCAGCTCCAAATGATAAGGCTGAGCCCGCAAATCCTGCTGCCATACCAATTTCACCTGCCGCTAATGCGGATCCTGCCAAGGCCAGTTCCCCGGTTACAATTGGTAACGCACCACTCGCAGCTAAAGCAACCGCAGCGCCTGCTGCAACGCCCGTAGCACTACTAGCGAAAGAAGACGAATAAATATTTGTCATCTCTCTAATCTCTATAGCACCTTGCTGGTCAATTGTGAATTTAGATATTTCATGTATACCAACAGACTCTTTTACTTGAATATGCTTTACTTTGTCGTATGTTGTAAGAAACTGATTCATTGATGTATCAAGAACGCTCTTCTTATCGTATCCCAGTTTTACAAGAGCCTTCTCTGTTTTATTCTGTGCTACCTCTAGTGCATGTTTTGCATTGTTATATAGCTCTTGCGCATTTTGTGAAACTCTCTGAGCACGCTCATTTGTTTCTTTTGCACTTAAATGTCCTCCGGCACCAATTACACCTGCGGCAACTCCTAATCCCGCTAATAAGAATGGAATAGGCATAAATCCACCTCCTTATAAAATGTCATCCTCATCACTATCCAAGAATGACTTAAATTCACTGACTGTTTCAAACTTAACCTCGCCACCAAGTTTTCGTGTAATATCATTCGCTCCCGCAATGACACCATCTGCATCTCCCATTTCATATGCTAATCTCATGGAAGATAGTGCTGAATCAAAACATGTTCTATATTCTTGAAAATATGAGTCCAAATATGATTCTAATTCAGCACGAAATGCTCTCGCTTGTTCCGCAGCAGCATTACATTCTGCGATGATACGCATTCTTTCCTCATGCTCTAATTGCTTAGTTTGTAAATCATTAATCAGGTTATTATATAGATTACTTGTAAGCATTGAGCCTACCAAAGCGCCTACAGCTCCTCCTACTATAGGAATAGGAATAAGAGTTTGTCCTACAGCCATTGAGTACCCCATTGTCGCCATGTTAAGCCCCTTATCGCCTAACTGAATAAGGCATTCCTGTGTAGTAATCTCTCCTTCACCCCATTTTTTTAATGTATCACCTGTAACGATAACCGCAGTAATAATCTTACCTGGCACATTATTTTTTGCCAACGCTTGGACAAATTCTGAAGAAGAGTATGATAATGTTTGAGAAACCACCGTCATTCCTCCACCCATCGCATAACCTGTTACTGCGGCTTTTCCTCCGTCTTTAACTGTATCTACAATAGCATCTTCTCCACTTTTCTCACCTTTAATAACTGAAACCACATTCATGATTCCAGACATTGTTAATGCTGTAACTCCTGCATTCTGCGCACCAGCTTTTCCTGCTTCATGTGCGGTTCCTACTGCATTCTTAACGCCTTTTTTAAATGCTCTACTATTATTTCTTTTTTCGGCAGCCTTGCCAGTATCTTTAATTCGTTTACTAACTTCTCCAATAGTCTCGCCAGATTCAATATTATCAGCTAATCCTTCCATCCTTGTAGCATCGTCAGCCCACTCCTGCTGCGTACTACCACCTTTTCCAACATCCTTACTTCCTTGATTTAGTTTTCTAGACAGCACTTGAAAATTATCATCACTATTACCAATTTCACGAACATCATCGGTAGTCAAGAAAGGATTCTTTTTCGTTCTTTTCGCTATTTGACTAAGAGGATCTATATGGTCAGCTTCTGCTGCATGGCTCTGCCAATCTTCACCATACTGCATTTTTGCATCTCGTTGTTTTTTTACTAACTCGGCTCCTGAATAAGGATCTCTAACTGTTTTTCCACTAGCAAATGCATCGTCAATTGCTTTTTTATGCGAACTACCATCATCATAAAACTGTTTTCGAGTTTGTGGATTGTACTCAGGCCTACTAAACTTAGCATTCGCTTGAGCAGTTGAACTTCTTATTGAGGAGTCTAATGCTATTCCGGCTCCAATCTTGCTTTTTGAATCATCATCCTCATCACGTTTTAGAGCCACTTCAGTAGATTTTGCTTTATCCTTTTTTAGGAAATCAAACAACCCCATACCACATACCTCCTTTACCCAAGAACAAGTTCATTAATTCTTCCTTGAAATCCAATGTATTCATTCAATATACATTCGCACTTATTAGCAAAATCAGAATCTATATTATATTCTGTGAGCATCCGACTTATAAGTTTTCTTTCATCACTATCATAATTGCCATCAGCCATAGCCAAGCCAATAAGCTCAAAAATAATAATCTTCTTTGCCTTTTCACTGCTATCAATTTTGATAGTTTGAATCAATGATTCCATAGGTTTTACCATAGTTTTTTCATCAAATTGACATTGTAGTTCCTGGCAATATCCGTTAATCATAGCTTTTTCGGAATCACTGTAATCCCCATCAACAGTTGCCATATTATATGCTATTCCCAAAAATACAGTTTTTTCGCTTTCATTTAATAATGCTAAATACATGTTTATACCTCCTCTTTTTTAAGCTCATTACAAGCCTCATAATTCAATTGATAGTATTCTTCAAGTGTCATCTTATCTTTGAAGAATCTTTCGTATGTTTTATCTACGTTACATTTTTCTGGTCTTTCTTCATAAATAGTACATAGCTTTGAATTAATATCGAAATATCTACAAATGCCATCTCCTCTATCTAGATCTTCATATATCTGAGACTTTTTTAGATTCATGCAACATAGACCACAACAATCACAATTAAACATTATCAGTATACCTATCTATAATGACATACAATGTCATTCATTCTTTTTTCTCCAATTCACATATTCACCTGTCGTAATTCTTCCATCAATGGGCCTCTCAGCCTCTATTGGAATTGCCCATATTTTTCCCAATTTTGCTGTTCCCTCTATCTGTCCATCGGCACACATTGCCCGAATTCGTCTGGGTGTCAGATTCCACTTCTTCGCTACTTCATTAATCGACATATAACCTTCAATCATTGTTATCCTCATAAAACAAAAAAACACTGCTATTTCTAGCAATGTCATCAACGTGTAACTGGCTGCCATTTTACAGGCCCTATAGCTTTGCGTCATACTCTTTCGAATATTTTGCCAAAAATATTATAATGTTATTCTATTCCTTTACCGGCATTTTGTCAATGTTTTCATATAACCATTTAACATACCTGGTTCTTTAGAAATATCCTATTTTGTCACAATCAAAAAAGCCGGTAAGCAAACCACTCTCGGTTCACCTACCGGCCATTTAGCTTCATCTCTTATTCAGTTGCAACCTCAAACTCTGTACCGTCATAAAACTTTATCTGAAGCCTGCCATCTTCAAATACTGTAATGTGGTCCATTACTGCCATCATAAGTTCTGGATCAAACTCCTTTATTGGCCCTGCTGCCGCATGCTTCATTACCAGCTTTGTTTTATATCTTAGCAGAACATCATCACCCTTGATATTCTCTTGCCAGCGTTCCTGGTAATCAGCCTGGTGCTCGACTATCTCATTCCAACTCATAACAAACAGCTTAGTGAAGGTTTCGTCAGTAACGTACCTATTGCTGCAAACCTTATGACCGTCAGTCTTGTTGCAGGAGCCGCAGCGCCACTTGGTTATCCTTATCCCTGCTCTAGTCGTGTACTTTACCCTGGAATAAATGTTGCCGCAATTCCCGCAAATAATCTTGGCATAAAAGGGGTTCTTTTCGCTCATCTGCCCGTAGGCATTTGTGAAATGTTCCTTACAGTACTGGGCCCTTCTTTCAAGCTCTGCCTGGACTGCTTCCCATGTTTCAATATCAATAATCGGTTCGTGGTCTTCTTCAATATGGTACATCTGAACACTACCGTCATTTATAACTCGTCGCTTGGAAAGGAAATCGGCTGTATAGCTTTTCTGTAAAATGGCGTCTCCCATATACTTCTCATTTCGAAGCATGGAGTCCAACGTACTTGCCTGCCAGTTATACTTTCCATCCCAGTTCTTTATCTTCTCAGCCTTAAATATCCTGGCAATATAATCAACCGTTTTCCCGGACATGAATTCCTCATAAAGCCTAACCACTATCTTGGCCTGCTGCCTGTTTACAACAAGGTGCCCTTCCTCATCCGTATCATACCCTAAGAAGCGCTTGGTGCTCATTTTATGCTTACCCTGTTCAAATCTTCTTCGAATACCCCAGGTACAGTTCTCTGAAATGCTGCGGCTCTCATCCTGGGCCAAACTAGAAAGAATTGTGAGAAGCACCTCTCCCTTTGCGTCTAAGGTATTGATGTTTTCTTTTTCAAAAATAATCCCGATTCCTAAATCCTTAAGCTCTCTTACATAGTTGAGGCAGTCCAGCGTGTTTCTGGCAAATCTGGAAATCGACTTTGTAATGATAAGGTCAATCTTGCCAGCTCTGCAATCTGCAATCATTCTATTGAAGTCATCACGCTTCTTTGTGTTTGTTCCTGAGATACCTTCATCGGCGTAAATATCAACCAGTTCATAATCAGTATTTCTGGTTATCACCTCAGTGTAATAGCGTACCTGATTCTCATAACTCGATAACTGTTCTTCTTGATCTGTTGACACGCGGCAATACGCTGCGACCTTCTTCTTTAATTCTATCTGCTGCCCGTTCACCAGAATCGTAGGCTCTTTTGCTGGTATAACCGTAATGCTTCTCGCCATTTTCAAACACCTCCTCAACTACCATTTGCTCTGTAAAAGAAAGGCCCGTAAGCAACTCGTCTCTAACACGAATTCCCTTACAGGCCTCTTTTCCTTTTTGGATATATGTTGAACATATCCATTCCACTTTTCTATTGTAAACATATCTGCGTCGTAAACTCTTACCACAATGCGGGCAGACAAGCATTCCACTCATTGGATACCTTCTTTGGTACTTATCACCGCTTTGTATATTTCTTTGCTTTTTATGATATTGCATGAGCTCTTGTACCTGCTGCCATTCTTCTTCGCTGACAATGGCCGGGTGATCCTCCGATACATAAAAGCTCTTAACTTCTCCTTTATTCCTAACCGTCTTATTTCTCTTCCCTTCCGGTGTGTAATATTTTTGAATATGGAAGTCACCTTTGTACTTCTCATTCGTAAGCATACCCTTAATTGTACTCGGATGCCAAGTTGAACCGGTAATCGTCTTGATTCCTTCATCATTTAGGATTTTTGCTATCCTGTGGCATCCTTCGCCGGAGAGGTACATTTCAAATATTCTTCTCACAATCTTGGCTTCCTTTTTATTGATTACCAGGTCGCCGGTCTCGTCTTTATCGTATCCCATAAATCTTGCAGTGTTTATCATTCCCTCACCACGTTCAAACTTCTTTTTAATGGTCCACTTGTTATTCTCTGAAATGCTGCGGCTTTCCTCCTGTGCAAAGGAAGCAAGCACCGTCATCATAATCTCACCCTCCGCTGATAAGGTGTTAATATTGTTTTCTTCAAAAATAATCCCGATTCCTAAATCCCTTAACTCCCTGGTGAACTTTAGGAATGTCAATGTGTTTCTGGCAAATCTGGAAACCGACTTTGTAATAATAAGGTCTATCTTTCCAGCTCTGCAGTCAGCCATCATTCTTTGAAGCTCAGGTCTATTTTCATTGGTGCCACTCATGCCAAGGTCGGCATACACGCCAGCAAATTCATATTCTGGATTGCTTTTAATTACTCTTTCATAAGTGGTAACCTGATTCTCGAATGATTCGCCTTGCTTTAGGCTATCGGTTGATACTCTAGCATAAGCGCATACTCTTATCTTCTTAGTCTTTGCTTCAATCGGCTCAATCTTTCTAAGTCGCATAAAAGCTCACTCCTTTCAAATTTTGGTAGTCTATATATCACTCTGAACGCCCAGAAAGTAAAGTAAAATAACGGTTTCAAGGCCATTTATTTTTTGTCTGCGCGAACACAACAAAAGAAAAAAATTAAGGCCCTGGCAGCATAAACCACCAAGGCCTCAAAGCTATTTTTATTTGCATTTTAATAATATCACACCAAAATCCGAAAAACATTACCGCTTTTCGCACGCCTTCTTAAACAGTGTTATCTTCGGCAATAGCAATAAAGCAATATTCCTATGAAAGAAGTTCATTTACTCTACGCTGTATTGCTGCATAATCATATCCTGCTGCAGTAAGACGTGCTTTTCTCTCAGTACCATTTCCCCAGTCACCTCTTATAACCTCTTTGGCAATCTCATCCACAGACTTTTTTGCCGGTGCTCCTACCTTCGCATTTACAATACTCTGAATTTCAGAATAATTGTAACCGGCCTTTGTAAGTTTTTCCTTACGTTCTGCACCATTTCCCCATTTACCAGCAATTACCTCACTTGCAATCTCGACATTCGATTTCTTAGCCGGAGTAGTATTACTGCTTTTACTATATCCATTCAAACCTGCTGCTTTAATCTTCACAGGATAATCTACATAGCAATAATCCTGGTCGCAGGTCTGCCCATTGATCTTATTACTGCGAATAAGATTTGTCTCACCTCCAAACTGCCACATCTGCGTCTCTGCACCACTGGTTGGCGCTGGTTTACTCTTTCGCCAGCGTGCTACCCAATGACTGTATCTAGTAAGCTCTCCATCATTCATTTCACTGTTGAAAAATGATTCTGATGAATAAATACCTACCCAGTAACCAGCCGCCTCCACTATAGAACAGAACGTTTTCACAATCTCAGTCAGGGTTACTCTGTCATTGTCTGTAATCATTTTGCCTTCAACATCATAAAAGACAGGGTATTCATATTTCTTTCCACTAAGAATTGAAATAAAATACTCTGCCTCTTTCTTTGCTTCTGCTGTGCTCTTTGCATTTCCATAGAAGTATGCTCCCCTTGGAAGGCCACAATCTTCGCACTTCTTATAATTGGCCTCAAACTTGCTATCTTTATAAAGTCCAGCATCACCTCCACCAGCTTTTAAGATAGCAAATTCTACCCCTTCCTTACTCTTTGCCCTGGCAAAATCAAAATCTCCCTGCCAATGGCTTACATCAATACCAAATCTCTTAATTTCACTCATGTTCTAATCCTCCTTGTCTTCTGCTCTGTTATGAAGCTGCTCTAATACTTCTTTGATTTTCTGTGGAACTGGCAAACCCAAATGGGATGCATTTTCTAAAAGGCTTACACCTTCGTTAGAAATATAAAAGAAAATGACCGCTGTTCTTAAAACACTACCAGTACCAATCACGTTGACATCCAGGATATTTGCAATACCCACCAATAAGAAAATTAGTACTTTCCTGCAAATTCCTCGAAAACCCACTTCACTTGATAGCGCTTTGTCGTTTATCGCGCACATAACTCCGGTTATGTAGTCGATAACCACAAATGCAAGTAATGCGTATAACAAACCGTCACATCCTCCTAAAAAGTATCCCAACCATCCACCAACTGCTGAAAATACAAACTGAATTGCATTCCAAAACTCCTTCATCGCTTTGTCCTCCTTTGATTTTTTGTATGAAAAAAGCAGCTACCCGCATGGATAACTGCTTGATTCCGACATTAAGTCCTTTCATCTTTAATATTGTTTATCTTCGCCATATAGTAAACCTGTCTGAGTGTCCTTGGAAAAAGGACATCCGGGTTATTGATGATTAAATACAGCCATGAGGATGACACAACACTTTCCCACACATGAAACTCCCATGGGAGCATACCGTAAGTGGCAGTCGTATAAATGACTCCTCCTGTGCTTCCATTGCAGTTCTGCAGCTTAATGCATTCTGCTACATATTTTTCTGCCTCATCCATTTCCCCCAGCACATAGGCAAGAAGAGCATATCCCAACGTTCCTTCCGTCCACACAATGTCCGGCGCACCCTTGTAATCCGCCGTCCTGTCACTGTATGGTTTAAAACCGGAGTAGGTTTCATCACCGGAATATGCCGTATTGTAATAATCCTTCTTCGTACTCTGTACGATTCCCTTTCCTTTCGTCAGATACACTTCTTTTGCCGTTTTTAAACATTTCTTCGCCGTATCGGAATTCACAACGGAAAATATCAGCGTCCCAGCCCATGTGGTACAATCAAGTGCCCATGCCCCATCCGGTTTTCCTCCGTTGATTCCCTGATAGAATCTTCCATTCTCACGGTCATAGCATTTTAGGAACAGCCTGTCACGGACAAGTTCTGCCGCTTCTTTATATTTTTTGCTTTTCAGCACGAGCGAACATCCTTCCAGTGCCTGCAGTGCTGAACACTGGTGCTCCACAGAACACCACTCTATTTCTTCATCCGAATAGGAATAATCCTCCATGTTATAACTGCCATACCCTCCCGTCATAAGGCCGTATCTCGGGTCATCCGTATTGGTCACCTGTTTGGAAACCAGCCAGTCCCCCGCCTTTTTTATCATATTAATAAATCTCCTGTCACCACTTTCCAGCGTGTAATAACACGCTCCCCAGACAAGCCATCCCATTGCCCCGGTTCTCACATATCCGTCAAACAGCTGTCCGATATAAATATCATAGGAAAAATTGAAACTCCCGTCATCGTTCTGTTCATACTTCATACGCTTTAACATTTCCACGCATATGTCATAGTCACCGCTTGTCGTAAAAACCAGAAGGGCAAGCCCGACATCATAAGCCCATGTACGGGAATTCAGCATATATCCGTATGCTCCGAGTGCATTGGAGCCGTCTTTGTTATACTGCGGATCATCGGTAGGAATCAGGAAGGATGCCGGAAGACGTCCCTTCTGAAGGTTCATGATGGAACCCGCTATGCCGACCGCATCATAGGCAATAGCCCCCTCCCGCCATACCTGCTGCATGACCTTTCCAATCTTATGTCCGGTTGCTACCTTATTCGTGTACCACAGATACTTTCCGCCGCCGCAGTTCCATATCTTGCAGATATCATTGATATATTCTGCATCCGAGTAGCTATATAATCTCATAGTGAAATAGGAAAAATAACTGTACCCGTATCCTCCGTCCTCTGCACTGATTTCCGTATCCGCCTCATAAACATACCGTTCAACAGTTACTTCTTCCGTGGAAGATATTTTTTCCCAGTGCCCTTTCAGACCCTTTGCAAGACGGAATTCCTTAATTCCCTCTCCAACGCTGATATCCAAAGGATATGTCACCGTTTCCGTGTGGGTGGTTTCCGTTTCTTTTCCTTCTTCGTCCTTATCCTTTACCGTATAGCTTTCACGGTATGTCATGACGGATTCCCATGTCCCGTCTGCTTTAATTGGACAGGTAATGACTTTATATGCAGCATCACGGATTACATACACATTTACGGCATAATCACTGTAATCCGTCAGGTTTCTTGCATTTCCGGTGACTTTCCCCTTGTATGAAAAATCATAATATGTGGCTGGTGAGATATATTTTGCAAACACCTGATCCTCGTCAGAAGACAGCCCCGTAACATATCCCCACATAATATCCCCCTCATAGGTATCCGCATATTCCTCGGCAAAGGTAAGCTGGTATTTAAAATTGTTGACATCCAGCTGTCTCTTAATAAATGCAAGGGCATCCGAAGACGCCTTCTCATATGCTTTTCCTTCAAATACTGCCACTTCTGCCGCCTCCTTTATTCTTCCTCTTCTTCCGTCTCATCCGGTACAGTGCAGTAAAATGCTATCACCGTGGTGGTTTTGGAACTGACACCGGAAATGGTCGCACCCACATAAGACGAAAAAGCACTGCCGTCTTTTTTATTCAGGGTAACCACGGGTTTTGCTCCATCATCCGTCTGCCACTGGAAATACGGTCTGTCATTGTATGCCCTTGTAAAATAAAAAGAGCCGTTTCCTATAATCTCTCCAAACTCCACGGTGTATTTTGCCGTGGTATCCCGTATGTCCTCCACGGTACTTACGAGCGAATACAGAGTATCATTCAGGGTCGGTATATACGCACCGACCGTAATGCTTACCTCGTTATAATTGAACGGATTCCACTCCATTCCCACAACCCGTTTCTGTGTATTGATCGACAGTGGTGCAAACCGGATGAGCAGTTCATCGCCAAGGTCTACGTTTTCTTTCCTGAACAGATCCAGTGAATAACTGTACCTCTGTTCCGTTGCATTGTAGGCGCAGCTGATATCCTTGACATTCTCCGTCTTCATGATATCCACGGTTTCACTGTTTCCCCTATGCCTGCGGATTCCTATGGCATACCCGTAATATTCTATTTCACCTTTTACCAGCGCCACTAACTGCATAACACAGGCTCTTCTGGTTGTTTCCGTATTTACACGGAGCGTTACCGTAGTTTCCATATCCACCGTACCGACATAGAACGGTGTTCCGGCAAGTAGATACTGCAGTATCTGTCTCGGTGTCCCTTCCATGTCAAATGCAGTGACTTTATAGCCATCATCATTCAGCATATAAGAGACATGCTCGCATTCCATTTCTGTGTAACACACCCCGCTTGAAATATTCTTCTTAATGCTTGTAATGTTAAAGACCAGACCATCCAGTTCCACGATATTGTCCACTCCGGCAAACCCTTCTATTTTCTTTGTCATCATCTTAAATGACATTGTGCATTCCCCGTCCAGTTTGCTGACTATCCGGCAGCCGTTCACGGCAGAATAGGATTTCACGAAACTGCCCGGCGTGTTATCCGCATTCTTCCTGTAAAAATTCATAACCGGGTGCGGCGGGATTTCCCTGTATCTCGGACGGATGGTCTTATCCTCATGGATATCTGAGTACGATGTATTCCATCCGATGAAAATGAGTCCCCTTATTTTTTCAGGGGACGGAGGGGCCGCACTCTCCCCTTCCTTTACCTTCTGGGAAGAAAGATAATCATCCCCTGCATAATTCAGGAAATTGACCGTGAAGTAAACTGCACCGCTCTTATAAGTAGGGCGGACAGTCATATCTTCATTGACGCAGGTAATGTCAACATTCCATCCACTAAATTCCATACCCTCAATCTCTTCCGGTGCAGGTGCAAGTGCCGTGGCATCACCCCCGGCTTCCACATCACAGGTACCCAGAAGGTCCGTTCCGGCATAGTTTAAAAACCGCACTGTGTAATAAACCACCCCGTCTATTGTTTTTGACATTTTATCCACCCTCCTAAACCGTTCCCAGATTTCTTAATGATGCCTGTCCGTTGGAATACTGTATCTGTGAAACAAGTGTCGTGATTGTCCTGCCGTCCAGCATGATAGGCTGGTTCAGCTTCACGGTTGTGCCTTCACCTGCACTTCCCCCGTTTCCCGATATGGTCGCATTAATACCGGCTTCCATATCCGGTATGGCATCTTTTAGGTTCATGGTATCCGCCAGTCTGTTTATCTGCTCCGTTACCAGTCCCCTGCTCTTTTCAATCCCGTCAGCAAGCCCTCCCATAAAGTCAGGCATCCATGACTCATAATCGGTTAACGGTCCTTTATCCGGCACGGAGAAATGCAGATATGACTTAATCGTAGATGCCACATTTGAAACCGCATCCTTTACTTTCCCAATGCATTTCTTTATACCATTTACGATGCCCTCGATAATATCAGAACCCCATGTAACTGCTGACTTTGCAAGATTCTTTATAAAATTCACTGCCGTATTGAATCCTGTCTTTATGGTGTTTACAATATTTCCGATGGTTGTGGTAATGCCCGTCCACATCGCATTGAAAGCCGTGGACACAGCAGTCTTTATTCCATTCACCACAGTGGTCACGACCGTCTTTATGGTGTTCCATGCCGTAGAAAGGAATGTCTGTATGCCCGTCACTACAGTGGTAATCACGGTCTTGATTCCATTCCATACCGTGGTGATAACTGTCTTTATGGCATTAAACACCGTGGTAATGATGGTTTTGTAAATATTGAAATAGGTCGTGATTATGGTTTTGATAACCTCCACCACTGTGGAAAATATTGTTTTTATCCCGTTCCATATCATGCTGAAGAAAGACTTTATCCCGCCCCATACCGCAGATGCCGTGGCAGAAATTGCCTGCCATGCAGAGGCAAAGAAAGTCTTCAGCCCTTCCCACACGGCAACGGCTACCTGCTTTACGTTCTCCCACAGATTTATCCAGAACTGCCGGAAACCGTCACAGTTATTCCACAGGTAAATGAATGCCGCCACAAGGGCGGCAATGGCAGCAATAATAAGAACTATCGGATTGGCAAGCATTGTGGTATTCAGTGCCGCAAATGCCCCCTTTACCACCTTGATTGCCCCTGCAATTTTAGGCACAACCGTCATAATCGTTCCAACCGCAGATATGACCTTTCCGACAATAATAAGGACGGGACCGAGTGCAGCTGCCAGAAGTGCAATGGTAACCACCACCTTCTTTGCTCCTTCGTCCATTCCGTTCAACCAGTCTACAAACTTCTGTACCCACCCAACGATTGTTTTGATGGCAGGCATCAGCAGCTGGCCAAAAGAAATAGCCAGCCCCTCAACAGCCGACTTAAGCAATGTCAACTGTCCCTGTAAATTATCCAGCTGTGTATCCGCCATCTGTCCGGCAGCACCCCCGCTGTTTTCAATAGAAGCCTGAAGTTCATCCCATGTGCTTCCGGTATTTGCAAGCAGTGCATTTACGGATGACAGGTCAGTCTTGTTAAAGATGGTGCTGATAATGTTTGCCTTTTCCTCAGAAGTCATGCCGTCCATGCTCTTATTCAGGTCACCAAGGATATCATTCATGCTCCGCATATTTCCCTCAGAATCGTATACGGACACACCAAGCTGTTTCAGGCTACCCGCTGCCTTATCGGTTGGATTCTGCAGGGACAGGATGATATTTCTAAGATGGGTACCTCCCTCTGCACCCTTGATACCGTTATTGGCTAAGATGCCGAGTGCCGTATTCAGTTCTGCCGTACCGCCTTTAACGGATTTTGCAGTCGCACCGATGGTAAGAATGCCTTCGCCTAACTGTGCTACGGATGTATTGGTAGTGGATGCCGTCTTTGCCATCTGGTCTACCATCTTGTCAGCCTCGGATGTTTTCATTCCCAATGCAGACATGGCATCGGTTACCATGTCCGATGCGGACGCAAGGTCAATGCCTCCAGCTGCAGCCAGATTAAGTACTGTCGGCAGGGTATCTGCCATTTCCTGTGTATCATAACCAGCTAGAGCCAGGTAATTCAGTGCCTCCGCACACTCTGTGGCAGAAAAGGCAGTGGATGCCCCCATCTCCTGTGCCAGATTGGAAAGGGCATCCATGGTATTGACGCTCTGACCGTCAAGGGTAGACATGGATTCCTTTGTGATTCCCATGGTTGCCTGTACCTGCGACATGGAACTTTCAAAGTTTGCCGCAGTGGTTACGGCTGCAGTCCCTAGGCCGGTAACAGCTGCAGTAACCGGAAGCATCTTCTGTCCTGCACCGGAAATGTTATCTCCCACCGTTTTCATCTTTTCCCCCGCAGAAGAAATCTTCTGCAGTGCGGTTGCAGACTGGTTTGCCTGTGTTTCCAGTTTCTTTAAGTCCGCTTCGGTTTCTATGATTTCCCTCTGCAGGGCATCATACTGCTCTTTAGAAATCTCTCCGTTGGCAAGTGCAGTATTCGCTTGATTGGCTGCTGTCTTAAGTGTTTCCAACTTCTGTTTTGTTTCATCAACAGCCTGTGCCAGGAGTTTTTCCTTCTGTGCAAGAAGTTCTGTATTACCTGGATCCATTTTCAATAATTTCTCGACATCCTTAAGAGCCGTCTGTGTGGATTTGATTTCTCCGTTCAGACCCTTAAGGGCAGTCTGCAATTTGGTGGTATCCCCACCAATCTCAACAGTAATACCCTGTATTCTGCTTGCCATAGGTTTCCTCCTCTCTCCTAAATTTAGGCATAAAAAATGCCCGGATTTCTCCGAGCATGAAAAAAGCACCAACCCATTCAAGGATTGATGCCTATACATTTATTTTACTTATGATTCACTTTGAAAAACTGAAAGTTTCAAGCGTTATAGACTTCCCACAAATATCTCTGCATCAATCGTCAAAGTTTTTAGCTTTTTGAAATCAATCTCAGTTTT
>NZ_JBQHVP010000029.1:0-27129 GCF_052064435.1 Blautia sp. HCP3S3_B11 | reverse complement strand
GTGCAATTTTAATTTATATTGAACGCTCACAAGAGCATATCAATCTTTTTCTCATCAGATTAGATTATCCGAGTTTTCGGACAGTCTCCCCTGCTAACAACGGCAAAGGAAGCTTATTTGGGAAATTTGTCTGATGAATGGGAGACAGTAGAAAAGGAAGCGATGGCACTTGTAGAATATATGAAAAAACAAATTGAGGAATTACTTAGAACAGAGTAGCAAAGTTAGCGGGGCCAATCAACGGTCAAGATGAACGGCGCATAAATGCGCCGCCGTTGACAGTCCCGCCCGTCTTTGCTGATGGGCAATCAAGGCGGGAAAGCCCTAAAATGGCTTCCCGCCCATTTCAATCTTGAGAGAAGAAACGCTCCAAAACCAGAAAGAGAGCGGTAAATCTGAATTGCGAGGGAGAATGTAGATGAATCAAGGAAGAATTATTGTGATTACAGGTTCGCCGGGAACAGGAAAGACAACAACTGCGTCGATTGTCGCAAAGGAATCAGATATGGATAAATCAGTGCATATGCACACCGATGACTTTTTTCATTACTTAAGCAAAGGCGCAATACCACCACATTTGCCAGAATCCAAAGAGCAAAATCTGGTTGTCATTGAAGCCTTTTTAGAAGCTGCAAAGCGATATGCTCGTGGCGGATATGATGTAATTGTAGATGGGATTGTCGGGCCATGGTTTTTGGAGCCATGGAAAGCTCTTGTTCGGGAACATTATGAGGTGCATTATATTATTTTAAGGGCAAGTAAGGAAGAAACCTTAAAGCGGGCTGTTGAACGCTCAAAGTTAGACCGAAAAACAAATATCGAATTGGTAGAAACAATGTGGGAGCAATTTTGCAATCTGGGAATATATGAATCGAATGTTGTAGATACGACCAATTATTCCATTCAAGAAACTGTTTCCGCAGTACAAGAAAAAATCGCAAGTAGGGCAGCATTGTTGTCTTAGATTGTTTTGGTGCAATTCCCATTTATCGAGCAGATGAAGTTGGGGAGCCGCCTGGAGGCGGCGGTGCCGAAGGATAAAATAGGAGATGTTAAGGTTATGAATAATGAATACGATAATGAGAAGTTTTTTGAAGAATATGCAAAGATGTCCCGCAGTAAAGAGGGGTTAAAAGCTGCTGGTGAATGGCATCAATTAAAACCTTTGTTTCCTTCGTTAGAAGGAAAATCTGTTCTTGACTTGGGGTGCGGATATGGCTGGCACTGCAAGTTCGCAGAAGAACAAGGAGCTACAAAAATATTAGGGATCGATTTAAGTAAGAAAATGATTGAGGAAGCCCAAAAGCGCAATTCAGGAAATCAAATTGAATATCGTATTAGCGGATTAGAGGAATATGACTATCCAGAAAATGAATGGGATTGTGTTATATCTAATTTAGCTCTGCACTATATAGAGGACATAGTGGAAATATTTCAAAAAGTGTATAGGACATTAAAACCAGGTGGAATTTTTCTTTTTAATATCGAACACCCTGTTTTTACCGCAGGAGTTGGGCAGGATTGGATTTATACAGATGATGGGAAACCGCAATATTGGGCGATTGATAATTACTTTAGGCTCTGTCACAACAAATGGTTGATTTTTGACGAGAAATAGCGTATAATAATAGTAAGAAACAGTACCACCGAAGGAGGTAATTGGATATGCCTACTATCAAAGACGCATTAGATATTATCGGTAAGTTGACTGTCGCAGAGCAGGAAAGCCTTAAAACAATGCTTTTAAGTCCTGCCTTTGTAAAGTCTTTGAATATTGAAGATTTCGTAGCAAAGGAACGCTTTGCAAATGGTCGTGTATGCCCTCTTTGTGGCTGTATCCATGTGGTTCGCAATGGTCATCGTAAAGATGGCACACAGCGATATGTATGTAAGGATTGTGGCAAGTCCTTCGTGATTGCTACGAACTCCATTGTGTCTGGTACAAGAAAAGACTTGTCCGTGTGGGAGCAGTACATTGATTGTATGATGAATGGCTTATCCATTCGTAAGACTGCTGTTGCTTGTGGGATTCACAGAAACACCGCATTCCTTTGGAGACACAAGATTTTGGATGCACTTCAGAATATGGCAGACGATGTTACCCTTGACGGCATTATTGAGGCTGACGAAACTTTTTTCGCCATCTCGTACAAGGGCAATCATAGCAAGAGTAAGACATTTGCTATGCCACGCAAGGCTCATAAGCGTGGTCATTCTACACATATCAGAGGCTTGTCCCAAGAAAAGGTATGTGTTCCTTGTGCGGTTAATAGGAATGGCTTGTCTATCTCCAAGATTACGAATACTGGTAGAGTTTCTACAAGAGATTTACATCATATTTATGATGGTAGGATTAAGACCAATTCCACTCTTGTTACGGACAAGATGAACTCCTATGTGAGATTTACAAATGCCAATGGCATTGACCTTGTGCAGTTAAAGACTGGCAAAGCCAAGAAAGGCATTTATAATATCCAACATATCAATAGCTACCATAGCCAGCTAAAGAGGTTTATGCGTGGCTTTAACGGTGTTTCTACCAAGTATCTGAACAACTATCTTGTGTGGAATAACCTTGTAAATTACGCCAAAGAAAGCGACATGGAGAAAAGGAACATCTTCTTAACTTTCGTTTTGGCAACATTGAAAACTGCTAAATGCAGAGATTTATCAAACAGACCAGCAGTTCCTCTGGTCGCCTAATTAGAATTTGTGGAGATGATAAGATGGTCAATATAACAGATGTAAAACAGATTCTTCAATTTGCAATAGATGCGGAGATTAAAGTCTTTCTTGATGGTGGCTGGGGTGTAGATGCTCTTCTTGGATATCAGTCAAGAGCCCATAATGATATTGACATTTTTGTAGAAAAGAACGATTATCAGAACTTTATAGAAATAATGAAAGCTAATGGCTTTTATGAGATTAAGATGGAATATACAACATTGAACCATACTGTATGGGAAGATTTGAAAAACAGAATTATTGATTTGCATTGTTTTGAATATACGGACGAAGGTGAAATTCTTTATGATGGGGATTGTTTTCCGGTAGAAACTTTTTCGGGTAAAGGAAGAATTGAGGAAATAGAGGTTTCCTGTATTGAACCATATAGTCAAGTAATGTTCCATCTGGGATACGAGTTTGATGAAAATGATGCACATGATGTGAAGTTATTGTGTGAGACACTTCATATCGAAATTCCAAATGAGTATAGATAACTGCAAATAACAGTTTGTAGGGGAGTTCTGATACTCCCCTATAAAAATGGCTATTTATCAACTGTTTGTTGTGACATAGCCTTACTTTATAACAGGAGAACGAAATACACATTTTTTAGGATGTGATGTAGTAAAACAACATCACACACTTACACAGATTATAATGGGATTGCTGAACAATGGGTTTGAGCTTAAAGTTGTAGAGGAAGCAAAACCGCCTAAAGAGATGATGGATATTCCGGGTATGGAAGATGAACTTCGCCGCCCGATGATGTTACTTGTAAAGGCGATAGCGAAAAAATAATATCTCTATTAGGAAAACTGATATACCCCAATTTAGAGAATGGCATAGTAATTCCTAGTGATAAAGAGAAAATGATTGCACTGGCAAATAAATACATTGAAAAAGAAAATGTAGATGCACTCATTCTCGCCTGTACGGAGCTGCCACTTGCCATAAAGCCCGAAGATGTTAATGTGCCAATCGTGAATACAACCCAAGTACATATCAATGCAATTTACCAATATGCAATTCGATAAAAATAGCAAAGCCAGCCGAGCCAGTCAACGGTCAAGATGAACGGCGCATTTCATGCGCCGCCGTTGACAGCCCCGCCCGTCTTTGCTAAAGGGTAATCAAGGCGGGAAAGCCCTAAAATGGCTTCACACCTATTTCAATAATTGGAGGAGATAAAAATGAGATCAGAAAAGGAAGTTTATGATATTGTTTTGAATTTTGCAAAAACAGACAAACGCATTCGCATGGTTACTTTGGAAGGATCTAGAACAAATACAAATATTCCGCCTGATGATTTTCAGGATTTTGATATTACTTTTTTTGTTACGGATATGGACAGCTTCACAAGTGATGATAAATGGCTAGATATATTTGGTGAAAGGTTGATTCTGCAAAAGCCGGAAGATATGGAATTATTTCCAGCTGTAGAAAAGGGATTTTCATATTTAATGCTGTTTACTGATGATGTTAAGATAGATTTAACTTTGCTGCCGCTGGAACTGATAGACGAGTATTTTACATGGGATAAACTGGTAAAGTTACTGTTGGATAAAGACAACCGTATCGTAAAGCCGCCAATACCAACGGATATAGACTACCACTTGCAGAAGCCTACTCAAAGAATGTTTGACGATTGCTGTAATGAATTTTGGAATACTACAACATATGTAGTAAAGGGCTTATGCCGCAAAGAAATTCTTTTTGCTATTGACCATATGAATGATATAGTACGAAAAGAATTGCTTCGCATGATTTCCTGGCTGATTGGTATCAAACAGGGATTTCATTTCAGTTTGGGAAAAAACTATAAATTTATGAAGCAATATGTCCCAGAGGAATTGTGGGAACGACTTATGTCCACTTATAATATGGATTCCTATCCCCATATGTGGGAATCCTTTGAACAATGTATGGCATTGTTCCGGGAGGTTTCGTCAGAAGTGGCATGCCAGTTGGATTACCAGTATCCACTATATGATGAAAAAATCAGTAATTATGTGATTCGGCAAAAGAAAAAATATGGCATTGAAGATGATAACAAATAAAATTTTTTCAATCGAAAAAATTTATTTTGATTATTCAATTTTGAAAAACTGAATACCTCAAAATCAGAAAGAGCGCGGACAAGCACTTTGAGGGATTGGCCGCCTTGTCCACCCATCCAGCGGGGCGGCGGGCGGCGGTCAAGGCCGGGTGTAACCCCGTTCATTTCAGCCTTGACGGTTGCCCGCTGTCCTGCTACTTTTCCGGGAGTGTGGCCACAACTTCGGGACACTTTGTCCACAAGTCGGAGCGTAGGACGAGGGACGGGGGCTTTCATATACCTGCCGCCGTTCTCTGAAAACAGGCCGATTTTTTGCTCATTCCCATTCGCAAAAATTCAGCCTGTTTTCCTGCCGGAGCAAACGGGGCGCAAGAAGCACCGCACCCCGTTTCCCCCGTCAGCCACGCCAGCAGGTATAACACACTACACTTTGCAAGCAAAGTCGTGTGCCAAAGGGGGCACCCCTTTGGAAACCCCGGACAACAAAACAGGCGGTATGCTGCCCTCTCCGGGAGCATACCGCCGTTTGTTGTCAGCAGCCCGTTTCACGGTCTGCGTGTAGTTCCTTGTAAACTGACCTAAGAACGGGTATAAGGAGAATATAGTATTGATTAATCAGACAGCGAAGAAGATTTTGAAAGCTGTGTCTTTTGATGGTGTGGAAGTAGAAGCATTTTGTCATATGGCGGATTTAAAACGATTGGATCCGATGAAGATTTTTTATAAAAAAATAGATGAGAAAATATATAACGGGAGTCATGCAGTCCCGATTCGTATTTTCTTTCCAACTGAAAAAAGTTTTCGTGAGAGTGAAGAAAAGAAACATAATATTTAAGATAAAAAGATGCTTTTGTTTATACATGGCGGCGGCTGGGTTACAGAGAGTATCGATAATTATGAAAGAATTTGTGCCCGGCTTGCTAATGCAACCGGACAATATGTAGTTGCAGTTGAATACCGACTGGCACCGGAAGATAAATTCCCGGCAGGTCTGGAAGATTGTTATGCCGTTGTGAAAACATTATATTCCGGAGATTTTATGCTCAACATAAAACCCGAAAATATTACATTGATCGGAGATAGTGCCGGAGGGAATCTTTGTGCAGCATTATCTTTGATGGCTAGAGATTGTGGAGAATTTATGCCAAAAAGACAGATACTGATCTATCCGGCTACATATAATGATTATACAGAAAATTCACCATTTCCATCTGTTAAGGAAAATGGAACAGATTATCTTTTGACAGCTGGGAAGATGCAGGATTATATTGATCTTTATGCGAGAAATAAAGAGGATAAGAAGAATCCTTATTTTGCACCATACATAGCAGAAGATTTAGCGAATCAACCTGATACATTGATTCTTACATGTGAATTTGATCCACTTCGAGATGAAGGGGAAGCATATGGGAAGCGCTTAAAAGAGGCTGGAAATTATGTGGAGATACATCGGATCAAAGATGCATTACATGGATATTTTGCGTTGGGGATCAAGCAGCTTCATGTACAGGAAAGTTTCACCTATATCAATGAATTTCTGAAAGAGGAAACACTGTGAGTAAGAAAAAAGCACGTTGGAGAAAACTAGATAATGCAGCAAAATTATATTCTGCTGCCAGTAATAAAAAAGATACGTGAGTGTTTCGTTTTTACTGCGAATTGAAAGAAGAAGTAAATCCTGACGTTTTGCAGGAAGCATTGAATCAGACAATAGAAATATTTCCTACGTTTTTAATGGTGCTTCGCAAAGGATTATTCTGGCATTATCTTGAGCCATGTAATTTACGACCGATTGTAAAGGAAGAGTACAAAGAGCCTTGTAGTAGACTCTATATAAAGGATAAGAAGACACTGCTTTTTGAAGTAACCTATTATAAAAAACGAATCAACTTCGAAGTATTCCATGTATTGACAGATGGCACAGGAGCGACAGAATTTTTAAAAGAACTGGTAAAAAATTATCTCTATCTTATTTACAAAGTAAATGGATTAGAACCAGTTTCATTGTTACCAGAAGATATGACGGTACAAGATCAAGAAGTTGATAGTTTTTTGAAATATTATTCAAAAGATCAGAAACGACCGAAAAAAAGAAAACTACATGCTTTCCAGATACGGAAAAGAAAGAAAGATGGAAATCATCTGCACGTCCATGAATCTGTTGTTTCAGTTCAGGCAGTATTGAAGCGGAGCAGGGAACTCGGAGTATCTATGACAATCTTTTTGACAGCATTATTTATGATGGCAATAAATGAAGAAATGTCTAAGATGCAAAAGAAAAAGCCGGTCGTGTTAATGGTTCCGGTTAATTTAAGAAAGTTTTTCCTGTCTTTATCGATGCTGAATTTTTTTAATTGGATCGAGCCGGGATATAATTTTACTACACAAGATCAAAGTTTTGAGGCAATACTGAAATATACAAAAGAATTTTTTGAGACAGAACTGACAAAAGAAAAGATGTCAGCACATATCAGCGAGTTGCTTGCTTTGGAACTGCATCCAATTCTGAGGCTTGCACCTTTGGAACTGAAAAATCTATGTATTCAGGTCGGGGCAAAATATTCAGAGAAGAACACGACAGCAATCTTCTCTAATATGAGTGCGGTTAAAATACATGCGAGTTATGTACCTTATATCGAACGATTTGGTGTGTACACAAACACTCCTAAGTTTGAATTGTGTTTGTGTTCTTTTCAGGATAAATTATCATTTGCATTTACATCCAGATACGACACAGTGAACATTGAACGTAATTTTTATCGCTTGTTAAAAGAACAGGGAATTGCATCTGAAAAAGTAAAACCTGAATTTCCAAAGACAGATGAGCCAAGCGAACAGGAAATGAAAGTCTATAAAATTTATAGCTTTCTGTGTATTGCAATTGTTGCAGCAATGCTTGTTACGGAGTATAATTTCCATCCTAGAATTCGCTGGCCTTATTCACAGCCGGAGGCGTTGTGACAATGTGGATTGCCTCATCGATTGGATTTTTTAAACGCTATAACCTGCTGAAAAATGCGATGTGGCAGCTTTTTATCGGTACTATTATCTGCTTTATATGGGATGCACTGACCGGTTGGCACAGTTGGTCTGTAGATCTTGTGCTGCCAATCATGAGTGTATCTACACTTACAGCAATGTTTGTAACCGCTAAGGTGCGGAAATGCCCTGTGCGAGAGTATCTTATTTACGAAATTATGGCTGCCGGATACGGATTGATTCTTCCGGGAATCTTACTCTTATGCAAAGTGGTGAAAAATCCAACAGTAAGTATGTTTGGAGCGTTAATATGTTTCCTGTTTCTTGTAGCAGTGATATTGTTTAAAGGAAGAGAATTTAAAGAAGAGATGCAGAAAAATCTGCATGTATAAAATAGTGTTGATGAAACATTAAAAATGTTGAACTGAATAATTTCACTTTGTCAGAAAGCATTGTTAGAAGTAGCAAAATAAAGGAGTATTTGATTATGAAGTATGAAACAATAGACAGAATTAGAAAATTTACAGAAGATCGAAACTGGGATCAGTTTCATTCGCCGGCAAATCTTGCAAAATCAATCGTAATTGAGGCAGCAGAGTTATTAGAGTGTTTTCAGTGGTCTGATGAAGAATATGATCTGCAACATGTCAAGGAGGAATTGGCGGATGTTTTGGTTTATAGTCAGAATCTGTTAGACAAACTGGAACTGGATGCAGATGAAATCATAAATATGAAGATGTCGCAGAATGAAGCAAAGTATCCGGTAGATAAGGCAAAAGGGAGTGCGGCCAAGTACGATCAGCTATAATAGTGGAAAAGGAAGAGGCGTTATAAGAACAATGATAAAAATACTATTTATATGCCACGGCACTCTTTGAAAGCTTCGCCCAAAAGCCAGTAAAATCACAGTCTGAAGGGCATAGGCGGTTAGAAAATAACCCAAAAATAACCCACGGTATTTTGTGCAGATATGTCTGGGATGCAATATGATAGAATGGTTACAAGAAAAATTTGTAGGAATATAAAGATATGGAATTAAGATTATTACGCTATTTTTTAACAGTAGCAAAAGAACAGAGCTTTACAAAAGCAGCAGAACAATTGCATATTACCCAGCCAACGCTATCCAGACAAATGGCGGCATTTGAAGAGGACCTGGGAATAACATTATTTATTCGAAACGGGAAGAAAATATCGCTCACTGATGAAGGAATTTTATTAAAAAGGCGTGCCTTGGAGATTCTTAATCTTGAGGAAAGGACGCTTGAGGAACTGAAAGGAAAAGAAGAGGTTGTAGAGAGCACGATAACCATTGGATGCGGTGAATTTGCAGCAGTGGAGACATTGGCGAAGATATGTAAAACATATAAAGAAAAATATCCGCTGGTTCAGATTGTATTGCATACTGCAACAGCAGATGCAGTGTATGAGATGATGAACAAAGGACTTGTAGATATTGCATTATTCATGGAGCCGGTGGACACCGAAGGGCTGGATTATATCCGGATTACAGATTGCGATCACTGGTGTGTCGGAATGCGGCCGGATGATCCGCTGGCAGAAAAAGAGTTTATAAAAAAAGAAGATCTTATTGGAAAGCCCTTGATCCTGCCGGAAAGAATGAACGTTCAAAGTGAACTTGCCAACTGGTTTGGGAAAGACTTTTCAAAATTACAGATTGCTTTTACGAGTAATCTTGGAACGAATGCCGGAGTTATGGCGGCAAATGGACTGGGGTATCCAATTTCAATTGAGGGTGCTGTAAAGTATTGGCGAGAGGATATTCTTGTACAGCGAAGAATTTCTCCTGAAATCACGACCAGTACGGTGATTGCCTGGCGACGGAATATCCCATATTCTTTGGCAGTCCGTAAAATGATCGAGGAGATTAATGCTTTTCAGGCATAAAACAAAATTCAATATAAGCATTAGACATAATGAAGCGATAGAGCTTAAAATAGATGTGTAAGATGAATGTAAATCTTATACATCTATTTTTTGTGAAAAATACGTATAGAAAGGGGCTTTTTATTATGAGTAAAAAATTAGTGGCATTTTTCAGTGCAAGCGGAACAACAAAAAAAGTAGCACAGATGATCGCAGAGGAAGCAAAAGCGGATTTGTTTGAGATTGAGCCGAAAGTTCCATATACAAAGCTTGATCTTGACTGGATGAATAAAAAATCCAGAAGCAGTGTGGAAATGAGTGATAAAAAATATAGACCGGCGATTATGAAAAAAGAGATGGATATGAGTTCTTATGACGAGATCCTTCTGGGATTCCCAATCTGGTGGTATGTGGCTCCGACAATCATCAATACATTTTTAGAAGCTTACGATTTCAGTGGTAAAAAGATTGTGCTTTTTGCAACATCCGGAGGAAGTGGATTTGGGAACACTGTGAAAGAATTGCAGTCATCTGCATCAGACGCAGTTATTACAGAAGGCAGACTGTTAAATTGTGGAACGAAACAGGAAATCACTGAATGGATAAACTCTTTATAAATAACAGCGTTATGGAGGTATACAGAATATGGGAAAAATAGTACAGACAGCAGGGAGAAATACACTTGGTGAATTCGCACCGGAATTTGCACATTTTAACGATGATGTACTTTTCGGCGAAAACTGGAATAATCAGGACATCGACGTAAAAACAAGAAGCATTATTACAGTGGTTGCTCTGATGGCTTCCGGAATTACGGATTCTTCTTTAAGATATCATCTTCAAAATGCAAAAAATCATGGTGTGACACAAAAAGAGATTGCTGCAGTGATCACACATGCCGCATTCTATGCAGGTTGGCCAAAAGCATGGGCTGTTTTCAATCTTGCAAAGGAAGTGTGGGAAACAGGCGAAGGAGATTTGCCATACGAAGAGGAAGCGATGCGGGCGCATGCAAAAGAGATGGTATTTCCAATTGGTGCACCAAACGATGGCTTTGCACAGTATTTTTCGGGCAGGAGTTTTCTTGCACCGATTTCTACTTCTCAGGTTGGAATTTTCAATGTGACATTCGAACCAGGATGCAGAAATAACTGGCATATCCATCATGCAAAAAGTGGAGGCGGACAGATTCTGGTATGCGTTGCCGGAAGAGGATATTATCAGGTAGAAGGTAAAGAAGCTGTAGAAATGAAGCCAGGCGACTGCATCAATATTCCGGCAGAAGTGAAACACTGGCATGGCGCAGCACCGAATGAATGGTTTTCACATCTGGCAATAGAAGTTCCGGGCGAAAATAGTTCCAATGAATGGCTTGAACCGGTAAGTGATGAAGAATATAGAAAACTAAAATAGGAAGGGTGAAAAAAGTATATTTATAAGACAATTTGCATATGGAGGTTATATTTATGTTCACCAGTTTACAACTTTATAATTAATAGACTTGCTGACGAATCAGCTGTTTTAAAGCCTTTATGATTTCGTTGTATAATGTCTTTGTCGTACAGGGTCACTTTCCTTTGTAATGTTTTGGAGCAAACTCATTATACATCAGAAAGCCCTGTACGATATTTTTTTATGAAAAAGTTGTAAAGTGGTGTAAAGATTAATGATCTTTGTATTGGCACCGAAAATATATTTATTTCTCCGCGGCTTTTCTTCCAGGATGGGAGAGTGCCGCGGAGAATTTTTTGCGAAGAAAGAATTGCTATAGCTTTTGTAATTCCGGGAAAACCTTTATCTAAGAAAAAAATACAATATTAACATGAATATCATGAATATAATATTGGAGGCTGTGAATATTCCCAAATACTTCCCTCTCAGATTCCTGTTTTCTTTTGCAATATATTTGAAACTTATCAGGCTTGCCATGGATGCAATCAGAGTGCCGAGACCTCCAATATTGGTTCCGACAATTAAAGCCCGGTAATTATCTGTAAAGCCGGATAAAAGAAGCGCAGCGGGAACATTGCTCATAATCTGACTGGCAAGAACAGCAGTAAGTGTTTCCCTTCCTGCCATGATTCTTTCCAGAAAACTGCTGAATTGCGGAATCCTTCCAAGGTTGCCGATAAAAATAAATAATGCGATAAAGGTGGCAAGCAGGGAGTAATCCACCCTGCTTATATTTTCCCTGTTTCTTAGCAGCATATATATAAGAACCAATACAAGAGGAATCTGGTATGGAATGATACGTGCAACAGTGAGCAGGCAGATTGTAAATAAGATCAGGTAAGCGGCCAGGTATTCCATGTTAAGTTCTTTTCTGTCAGAGAATCCCAAAAGAGTTTTATTTTTTTCGGAACCGCATACGTGAGGTGCTTTGGCAGCGGCTACCTGTATCCATATCAGAAGAAGGATAAGTGCTGTGGCGGAATAGGGAAGCATCAGGGTTATTAATTCTGCCGCGGACATCCCTGCTCTGGCATATAGATAAAGGTTCTGCGGATTTCCGATTGGTGTGAGCATGCTTCCGAGATTAGCAGCGATTGTCTGCATGGCTACTATTTTAAGAAGCCAGTAATTGCCCAGTTCCTTTGGCAGTTTATGGACAATGATCAGTGCAAGAGGAACAAAAGTAATCAATGCCACATCATTGGTGATCACCATTGACAGGAAGAAACATAAGAGTATCAACAGCCTGATCACACCCACAGTTCCCGATGTTCCCATCAGCAATTTTTTGGCAAGTATATCAAAAACACCAACAGCCTTCAAACCAGCTACAATTGCCATCAAACAGAAGAGGAGCCCGAGAGTCCTGAAATCGATATAAATAAAATAAGCCTTATCCGGTCTGACCCAGAACATAGAAAGAAGCGCCAGGATCATTGCAATTGACAAAACGGTTTCTTTCCTGAAAAAAACATATAATTTTTGTAACATAATATTTCCTTTCCGGTCTGATACGACCGCGTATAAGTATATCACAGAAACATCCAGAAAAAAAGAATATCATTTTGTATTGTGGATTGTGTTTGCGATTACCGCCTCATTCCTGTATAATAAAAATGTTATCAATGGCGACATCATTTCAAAAGTTCAGAATATGAAAGGAAAACGTTTTGGAAGAACTATACAGAAAATATCAGGGAAAAACAATAAAAGATGACTATGGGAAAAATTCCAAGGAATTTATAGATTTTGCAAATGACATGAAAAAGAGCATGAAAATTAATGCCGCAAAATATGGATTAAGGCTTATTACCTTTGAGACGGGGCATTACGATATGTGCGGATATTTTAAGGACAACGAAACAAAAAAAGTATGCATATTTTTCATTCCATGAATGCAGGAACCACCCCATAGATTTCGACATGATGAACTCTAAGGGATTTCTCGTCCGTTCTGCAAAAGGATTGAACGATTGCACTGGAGGATACAACAACTTTACGGACTTGAAGGGATTTTTCCAACTGGTAAAGCAGATTACTTCCAGTGAAAGAGACATAATGGCGAACGATACTCCGTACAAAAACTAACATTTCATTTGTTCATATCGTATCTTTTGTATATGTCAGGCAGTCAAAGGACTGTACTTATACAAAAAGGAGAAAAAAATGAACAGAGGAAATAAGGCAGAATGCCCAGAAAATGAGAAGTGGCAGAAATTTAAGAAAGAATTCTGGGGAGAGAAAAAAGTAAGAACATACTTTGAGATATGCTATTACGATGCTGATTTCTTTTCCTTTAAAGGAAGAACCTTGTACATGATATTATTTATGTAGAAAAGTACACATTGGAGATTGCTCATGAGAAAATTTATGAGTATAAAAATCGTCCGGTGATGTGTGGAATTGTATCCATACGTCACCGGATTTTTTTGTTTTTCGGGTGCGAAATGCGAATACACCGCTATATGTCGCTACTCGGAAAGATCCCGTTTCATGGCTTCGTCGATGGCTCGGTTGATAAAGGCAGTTGCACTTTCTCCCATAGCTTCAGCGTGTTCCTTGATGATGGAACGTTTCTCTGGGGTTACACGAACTTTTATTTCAACGAATCGATCATTGTATTTCTTATTTGCTCGTCTGCGAGCCTCTGAAAGCTTTGAATGGGTGGTTTTTTCTTCACTCATGGTATTTCCTCCGACTATGTGTTGTTGCAGATCTAAGAAGAGTATAACACAAAATGGTACATGAGACCATGTAAAATTCTAAATTAAAAAGGAGACGGAGCTTATGAAGAATCAGAAAAACAGAAGTATGAAGGTATATTCCCAGAATGGAAGAAATTATAAAGCGACACCAACAATTATTCTGAAGGGCCAGTGGCTGGAAGAGATGGGATTTGCGATCGGAGATTATATTTCCGTCAGCTGTGAGAATGGGAAGCTGGTGATTACGCCGGATACTGAAAGAGCGGAGCTGGAGCAGATGAAGGCTGATTTTATGGAAAAGGATACTAAGAAGCTGCAGAAGCGATTCCAAAGAGAAAAGGAAGAGCTGTATGCGCAGTTTGTAGCTGAGAAAAAGGCACAGTACATGGCAGAGAAGGAGGAACAGTAATTATGAGTAAGGTTATTGTAAGAGGAGTTGATCGATTATGAAGGCTAATAATAGAAGAAAAGTATTTGGTGACGCAGTGGACCTGTTAATGGATGATATCGAGGAAAAAACGGCAGCTGGCGGATTGAGGATGCTTTCGATAAAGAAAATCCGGCCTTTCCATGATCATCCATTTCATCTGTACGAAGGAGATCGTTTGGAAGACATGGTTGCCAGTGTAAGGGAGCATGGAATTCTTAATCCAGTGTATCCGTAAATGGAATAGAGGAGAACTGCCGGTGGCTCTGATTCATCCTGCATCAGCAGGGCATGGTCTCAATCTGCAGTCAGGCGGAAATATCTTAATCTAGTTTGGGCTTACCTGGAGCCTGGAACTGTATCAGCAGACAGTGGCCAGATTGTGGAGGCAGGGACAGTCGGCGGAGACGGTAGTGGTTCAGCATATTATTACTGCAGGAACGATAGATGAAGATGTCATGAAAGCATTGGCCGATAAGGATATGACACAAAACAGATTGATTGCTGCTGTAAAAGCGAGGGTAACGCATGGTAGGTAAGAATTTAGCAGAGGATTCATATGAACGTCTTGCAAATGCCATTATTCTTAGTGCAGTTTCTGATTATAGAGCCGCACTCAAAAGGGTAAAGCGTAATCAGAGAAGCAAAACAGCAATAGATGAGGCTTTACGGATAGAGAAATTCTTCAGAAGTCCGTGGTATCAGCAACTGACTTCAGTGGATGGAGAGCTTTTGATAAGAAGGCTTCAGGATGAAATAAGACAATCAGAGTAAATTCGAGGGAGATTTTTATTTTATCGGAGGTAGCATATGACAGCAAAAGAGTATTTGAAGCAGGCGTATCTTTTGGATAAGCAGATACAAGTTGAGGTTAAGAAACTGGAACAGCTTCGGGAGATGCGTGGCACCATTCAGGGATGCAGCTATGGGGAAAAGATTGGTACGAATCCTAACAGAAATCTGGAGGCTCCATTTATTAAAACTATTGAGAAGATATGGGAGTATGAGAAGAAGATTGATGGTAAGATTAATAGATTGGTAGATCTTCGCTCAGAAATCAATACAGCGATTGAAAAGATGGAGAATTCAGAGGAAAGGCTTCTTCTTAAATATCGTTATCTTAAGGTAGGGGGTATCGAAATCTCTACAGGCCTGTCTTCTATAGAACGGCGGGTGGGTGTTGCGTGTGCAGTCGCGAAATGGAATATGGGGGTATAAAACATTTCAATATGCATGAATATGCCGAAATGTTTCGCAATGTTCCCTAAAAAAGATATATGTATCTTTAGAAAGAAAATCGCAATACTATCATTAAAAAGGATGTTTTTGCATAAGTTCGAAAAGTTTGTAGTGTTGTAAGATAAAAAGAGTTGCCAAAATGAGGACAAGATAAAGAAAAATAAAAGAAGCATGTTAAGAAAACGTTGACTTTCTGCGGCGCTAAGAATATAATAAACGTGTATAAGGGAGACTACTGCTTTGAATTATGTTGGAGGTAACAGTGATGGTAAAGGCAAGCGAGATTATTAGTAACAATATAATGAATATTATGAAACAGAATGGAAAAAAGCAGATTGACCTTGCAGACTATCTTGGTGTGTCTAAGCAGGTTATAAGCAAGATGCTTACCGGTGGCAGGATGATCAATGCAATTGAGCTACAGAAGATTTCAGAGTTTCTTGGCACTTCCATGGAAAATCTGGTTAAGCGTCCAGAGGTATTTGAAGAAACTAATGCCATAAAGGCATTTATGGGTAAGGTGGAAACCCAGGAAGCAAGAGATGGACTTGAAATTGCAGATGAGATTGCAAATCTTATTTGTTTTTATGCGCGTACCCGTGAGAATGCAGAGGAAATGATGAAACCGTGGGAGGCTTAGAATTATGTGCCGAGTTTTGGATAATAGTCTTTTTGTTAAAGACAGAAAGAAATATGTAAAAATAAGTGAATGTGCAACAAGTTTCAATTCACTCTATAATAAAAACAATATTATTCAGGATGATATCTTCAATGTGTTGGAGAATTATGTGGCACGCCATGATATGCCATTTGATATGCTAAGATATCCTATTGAGGATACGGCTTTGTGTGCATGTACTTTCATTCGCAAGGGACGTATGTTTGTTATGATTAATTCTGCTTTGCCATTATCAAAGCAGATATTTGCTGCAGCACATGAGCTGTATCATATTTATTGTTATTTTGAAGAACATGATTCTGAATTGTTACAATCCGGATCAATTTTGGCATCCAGTATTATAGATGAAGAAGCAAAAGAGATTGAGGATATGGAAGCAAATGCTTTTGCTGCTATTTTATTGGCACCAAAGGAACGACTTGATGAACAAACAGATGTGTACAATTTATCATATAAAAATATTTCTGTGCAAACTATTCTTAAGATAATGGACATTTTTGCAATTCCATATAAGGCGGCAGTAATTCGCCTTTTGGAGGAAGATAAGATTGATGCAAAAGATGCAAAGAAACTTTTGCAGGTCGCTGAAGAAGAGATTAGCAAACAAATGAAACTCACGGGAAAAGCTGCACGTTGGCAGGAAATACATAAGGATTTTGTTAGATTTGGAAGTTTATCAGAATTGATGTATGACGTTGAGCAGATGGATGCAGTTCGTGATGAGCGGTTGTCAAGTGATAAGAGCAGATTAACTGAAATAATGAAAAACTTAAGAAAACAGTGAGGTAGTGCCTATGGGAATAGATAAAAAATATGCCTTGCTGGATACTGACTTTTTGTATAAATCACATTTGGCAAGAAACGCAAAAAATCATACACTGACAGACTTCGTCATTGAATTTGCGGAGTATGAATTTTTCTGCCATGAAATGATAAAAAAGAACTGAGCAGACATGAACTGAATCCGGATCCCAATCCTTGGCTTGAAGAGAAAGTTAAAGCTGGAAAAGTGAAATTGTATACGGATCGAGAGATTGTAAGTGAATTAGGAAAATTATATGGAGAAGAAGCAACAAGCATATATTTAGAATTACTAGAAACGAGTTGCGATACTTTTAATGCCAATTTTTATAAACAGTACTACGGTTCGTTGAATGAGATGGAGAACCTGAACGATGTTGAGGCATTTTTGGCGCCATTAAAGGAATGTGATGATAATGTTCCACATAAAAAGGGACTGGGCGAGAAAAAGAGTTATGTTCTAATTCAGATGATGGAACTTATGTATGGTAATCGTGTGTATGTGTTTTGTTCAGATGACTTTAAAGCAAGACAAAGTATAGCGAGTTTGGAGACACCAATTTATTGCATCAGCATATTAGGGGTCTTCTATAAGTTGATGAAGATGGGAAAGAAAAAATCTGAAATGCAGGAATATTATAATCGTTTAGCTGCGTTTCTAAAAAATCAGACTGAATATAAGGTTTGGTCTGTATCTGGTCACCAACATGATGGTGTGCCTATTCAACAAGTGTTTGATGAAATATACGATGGAAAGTTTCGGATGTTGCAGAATGGAGATTTGCAATACATAAAGTAAAGTGTCTGTTGACATGGGAGTAAGCCTTGAGGGAGTAATCCTTCAGGGCTTTTATAATGCAAAAAAAAGAGGAAGGAGGGATTCCGATGGCTGGAAGAAAGCCAAAGCCTACGGCAGTAAAGAAATTGGAAGGCAATCCGGGTAAAAGAAAACTGAATAGCAAAGAACCGGTTCCGGCAAAGGGAATACCTGCTTGTCCTGACTGGTTAATGCCGGAAGCAAAGAAGGAATGGGAACGCTTGGCTGAGCTAATGAATCAGATGGGTGTTCTTACAGAAGTGGATATGGCAGCGTTTGCTGCATATTGTCAGTCTTATGCAAGATGGAAGGAAGCTCAGGAGCATATTACTTCGGAGGGTTCTACCTTTGAGACTGATAAAGGATATCAGAAGCAGACATCTTGGATAGGAATTGCAAATACGAATCAGAAGTTAATGCTGCAGGCTGCATCTGAGTTTGGACTTACGCCGTCATCCAGATCACGTATTGTGGCTGGTAATGCTAAGGGTAAGGAACCTGAGGATGAGATGGAAGCATTGCTTGGGGGTGATGCTTAATGGCAAAGGAACCAAGACCAAAGGGATATCCAAAGCTTAAGAATTATAAACCTTCGCAGTTTATGCTTCCCACTTCTCATTATGATAAGAAGAAAGCAGATAGGGCGGTTACTTTTATTGAGAATCTCTGCCATACAAAAGGTAAGTGGGCTGGAACACCATTCTGGTTATTACCGTGGCAGGAGCAATTGATAAGAGATATTTTCGGGATTGTAAAACCTGATGGGAACAGACAATTTAGAACTGCATTTGTGGAAATATGTAAGAAGGTAGGTAAGAGCGAATTAGCAGCAGCCGTCGCTCTTTATCTTTTATATGCAGATAATGAGCCAAGTGCTGAAGTGTATGGTGCAGCGGCGGATAGGCAGCAGGCATCAATCGTATTTGATGTAGCAAAGCAGATGGTTGAGATGTCACCTGCTCTGATGAAGAGAAGTAAGCTGATGGCAGCAACCAAGAGAATTGTTAATTATGGCAATGCTGGTTATTACCAGGTGCTTTCAGCTGAGGTTGGTGGAAAGCATGGATTTTCAGTTTCAGGACTGGTATTTGATGAGATTCATACCCAGCCAAACCGGCAGTTATACGATGTACTTATAAAAGGTTCATCGGATGCGAGACAGAATCCGCTTCACTTCATAATCACGACTGCAGGTAATGACAGACATTCCATCGCTTTTGAGCTGCATACCAAGGCTGTTGATATATTAGAAGGTAGGCGTGTGGATCCGACTTTTTATCCTGTGGTCTACGGACTTAAGGATGATGAGGACTGGGAAGATGAAGCGAATTGGTACAAGGTAAATCCTTCACTTGGATATACGGTTGATATTGAAAGACTTCGTGATGCATACCGTGAAGCAAAGCAGAATCCAGCGGATGAAATCACTTTTAAGTGGTTTCGTATGAATATGTGGGTGTCCAGTACAACAGCTTGGATTCCAGATGCAATCTATATGAGAGGCAATGAGCCAATTGATATGAATGCGCTGGAAGGAAGGGATTGTTATGCCGGATTAGACTTATCAAGTACAGGTGATATCACAGCTCTGGTACTGATGTTTCCACCAAAGGATAAGGATGAAAAGTACATTGTGCTTCCATTCTTTTGGGTGCCGGAAGATACGATACTAAGAAGAGTTAAGGCTAATTCAGTTCCATACGATGTATGGGAGAAGCAGGGGCATATTTTAGCAACTGAAGGTAATGTCATTCTTCATTATGATTTTATCGAGAAGTTCATTTATGATTTGGCTGAAAAATACCACATTCTGGAAATAGCGGTAGACCGTTGGAATGCGACACAGATGATCCAGAACTTAGAGGGCGAGGGATTTACCATTGTTCCTTTTGGGCAGGGATTTTCTTCAATGTCGGCTCCTACGAAAGAGTTCTACAGACTTTTGATGGAAGGACAGATTATTCACGGAGGACATCCGGTACTTAGGTGGATGGCAGGTGATTGACCTTTTCTACAGCCTGAAGGCGCCTTACCGTAAGAATGCGGTTTGGGTACTGAATGATGCGACTGTGAAGCAGATCCGTAAGCTTAAGGATACTACCGGTCAGTATTTATGGCAGCCTTCTTTAGTTGCAGGTACTCCGGACACGCTCCTTGGAAGACCTGTGAAGACTTCTGCATTCATGCCTACTGCGGCAGCCGGTGCAAAGACTATCGCATTCGGTGATTTCAAGTATTACTGGATTGCAGACCGTCAGGGCAGAACCTTCAAGAAGCTGTCCGAGCTTTATGCTGCGAATGGTCAGGTGGGATTCATGGGAACTCAGAGAGTCGATGGTAAGCTTATCCTTCCTGAGACTATCAAGGTTCTTCAGCAGAAGAGTGGTTCTTCATCCTAAGTAACTGGTGATTGTGGGGAGTCGTGAAATGCGGCTCCCTTTTGAATGGGGTGATGTTTGATGGCAGTAGTTTCATTGGAAGAAATGAAGAATTATCTGCGGGTGGACTTCGATGACGATGATGCACTGCTTGAAGGCATCATTGTTCAGAGCCAGCAGATATGCATGGATATGGCAAGGTTTACAGACCTGCAAGAGTTTGAAAAACAACCCGTAAGTAAGATTGCTGTGATGTATGCGGTGGCTTATCTTTATGAGCATCGTGAGGACGCAGACCATAAGGCACTTACGGTAGTGCTTCGGGCATTGCTGTTTGGAATCCGAATACCGGGATTTTGATGGGAGGAATTGCTTTGAATGTGTCTTTGATGAATGAAAAAGTGACTTTTCAGAAGAATGTGGTGGTGGCGGATGTCATCGGCAATCATAATAATGTGTGGGAAGATTTCTATACCTGTCACGCAACGATAGGTGGTGAGGGTATGGCAAGCTCCAAGGAAAAGGAAGAAGCCGGAACTATTGTTGAGGATGTGAGTATGACGGTAACTATCAGATATTGTCGAAAGGCATCGGAGATTGGTTCTACTACCCACAGGATTGTTTTCAGGGATGAGATTTATGATATCACGAATGTGGATCATATGAATTTCAAGAAGAAGAGTCTGAAATTCAGCTGTAGGAAAGTGAGGCGGTAAGCATGGCAACGGACAGATGCAGGATTGACCAGATGGCACATGTCATTATGGAAGGTTTGCAGGAATACGCTGACCTTGCGACAGAGGATATGAAGGCCGCTGTGAAGAAAGCAGGTAATAAAGCCAAAAGGGAAGTACAGGCAGGTGCTCCGGTTAAGACTGGGAAATATAAAAAGAGTTGGGCTGTAAAAACGACCAAGGAAAATGCAAATGCGATGGAAGTCACTGTGCATTCCAAGAATCGTTATCAGCTGGCACATCTGCTTGAATTTGGACATGCCAAGCGTGGTGGTGGCAGAACGAGAGCCTTTCCGCATATCGCGACCGCAGAAGAGGCTGCAGCTGAACTTTTGGAAAGAGAAGTGGAGGCGGCATTGAAATGACAATAGAAAACTTAGTGGAGATGCTGCAGGAGTTAAAGATTCCTTTTGCATATGATCACTTTGCAGAGGGAGAAAGTCCTGATCCGCCATTCATTTGTTATCTGATTCCGGGCAGTAATAACTTTGCTGCTGACGGCAGGGTGTATTTCAAATTGAATGAAGTCAGGATTGAGATGTACACCGATTTCAAGGATATTTCTTTGGAGTCGAGAGTAGAGGATGTCCTGGATGGACATGAGATTTTTTATAACAAGTCGGAAACATGGATCCAGAGCGAGAAGCTTTATGAGGTCATGTATGCCTTTGAGATGTAAACATCTCAAAGCATGCCGCCGGCGGATGGCAGAAATGCACAAAGGAAGATGTCAGCTAAAGCTGACGTGCATTTCACCGCAATTTTGCCGAGGCAAAATCGAATTTATGAAATGGAGGGTTTGAATAATGGCTAATAATAAGGTCAAATACAATCTTAAGAATGCGCATTATGCGATGCTTCAGACAAGTGAGGAAGGTGTAGTTTCCTTCGGCACTCCTGTTGCATTGCCTGGTGCGGTTTCGATTTCTCTGGATGCCAATGGGGAACCAGAGAATTTCTATGCTGATGGTACAGCATACTATGTAATAAATAACAACATGGGTTATGACGGTGATCTGGAGCTTGCGATGATTCCTGAGGATTTCAGGGTATCTGCTTTAAATGAGACTCTGGATGATAACAAGGTTTTGATTGAGGATGCGAACTCTGAGTTGAACAGATTTTCTCTTCTTTTTGAGTTCGATGGAGATGTGAAGCATATCCGTCATGTCCTTTATAACTGCTCTGCAAGTAGACCTGGCATCGAGGGCAAGACAAACGAAGAGAGCAGGGATGTACAGACGGAAACTCTTACCATCAAGGCAACACCGCTTCCTTCCGGTGTGGTTAAGGCTAAGACCGGTAATGAAACAGACAATACGGTTTATGCCGATTGGTACAAGGCGGTTTATATGCCGACCATTACCGGTGTGAACACAAGTGTAAAATGATAAGTTTGATTGATGGGCTGGGACAGAAATGTCCTGGCTCTTTTACTTTATTTTGAAAGTGAGGACTTTGATTATGAGTATGGTTAAGAATATCGAAATTGACGGAAAGCAGGTGCCTTTTAGGGCAAGTGCTGCGATTCCGAGAATATACAGGATGAAGTTCCAGAGAGATATCTATAAGGATCTGGCTTCTTTGGAGAAGGCGATTGACAGTAACAGCGAAGAGGTGAGCAACCTGGATTTGTTCTCTTTGGAAATGTTTGAAAACATTGCCTATGTTATGGCAAAGCATGCAGACCCGAGTATTCCTGATACACCGGAAGAGTGGCTGGATGATTTTAATACATTCAGTATTTATCAGGTGCTTCCAAAGATTATAGAGCTTTGGGGATTGAATGTCAGATCGGATGCAGAGGCTAAAAAAAACTTCGTGCAACAGACCGTCCGATGACAACACCGCTGTTCCTGTTGAGGTGCGTCCAGTTGGGGATTAGTATTCGTGATTTGGACTTACTTACGATTGGAATGGTGAATGATATGTATGTTGAGAGCGGAAACGATCAGGATGCGGACAAGAATTACAGTGTGCTGGCTACACAGGCTGATTTTGACCGATTTTAGAAGGGAGGTTTTTACTCTTCGTTCAATACATTTTGTATGACAGACGGATATAGTGCTGATATAATAGCGTATGAGATTGTGTCTATGTTGTAAAGCGTTGTTGGGTGATTTGGTTAACACCGATATATTTATTTTATTAGGAACAGAAAATTTGAATAACTGCGCGTCGCATTCTCGTTACTTCAGTGATGAGTTAGATGCGCAAATTTTTTATTAAAAGAAAGAACATATGTTTACTTCTGGCACTATATGTGCTAAAATATAGACATGGGTAATAGAAAAAACAACAGAAGCTGAGAAAAGAGTTATCGGGGAGAAATAAAAATGCAGATAATATCCAGTTATGGTGTAGAATTACGAAAACAGAATATCCCGATCCGCCAGACGCTGGAGATCTACCGTTCTGCTGTTAGCTATCTGATTGGGATTTATGTGCAGGTATGGGAAGAATTAGCAGAAATCCCGGATGCAAAGAGGCGTTTTAATGCTGCAGAACATTTGGTACATACTACGAAGAAAAACCATGCCTGTTTTGATTTTGATATCCGGTTCCCAAAGATGCCTTCCTATCTGCGCAGATCTGCCATCCAGCATGCACTGGGGACAGTATCCTCTTATAAAACACGGCTGGATCTATGGGAAAAGACAGACGGAAAGAGCGGGAAACCAAAGCTTGTATATGAAAACCATGCTATGCCGGTCTTCTACCGTGATGTCATGTACCGTGAGGGAGCGGAAGGGAAAGACGAAGCATACCTGAAACTCTATGATGGCCATGACTGGAAATGGTTCTGTGTACGTCTGGAGCATACGGATATGGAATATCTGAGAAAATACTGGTCAGGGAAAAAGGTATCTGCCCCGACTCTGGAAAAGAGACACCAGAAGTATTTTTTGCGTTTTTCCTATAAAGAGGAAGTAACACTTACCAAAACACCTGTGAAAGAACAGATCATCTGCAGCGTGGACTTAGGGATCAATACCGATGCAGTCTGTACCATCATGCGGGCAGACGGAACTGTCCTGGGAAGAAGATTCATAGATCATCCCAGTGAAAAAGACCGGATGTACCGCACACTGGGACGGATCCGCAGATCCCAGAGGGAACATGGCTCTGCGCAGACACAGGGAAGATGGGCATATACGAAACGTCTGAACACAGAACTGGGTAAAAAGATTGCAGGTGCGATTGTAAGATATGCGGAAGAAAACCATGCAGATGTGATTGTGTTCGAGTATCTGGAGATGCAGGGGAAGATATCGGGAAAGAAAAAACAGAAGCTGCACCTGTGGAGAAAGAGGGATATCCAAAGATGCTGTGAACATCAGGCACACAGGAGAGAGATGCGGATATCCCGGATCTGTGCATGGAATACCAGCAGACTGGCTTATGATGGTTCCGGGGCGGTAACACGTGACCGGGAAAATCACAGCCTCTGTACTTTCCAGACAGGAAAACGATATAATTGTGACCTGTCAGCATCCTATAATATAGGAGCCAGATATTTTATAAGGGAACTTTTAAAACCCCTTCCGGCAACGGAAAGGTCTTTGCTGGAGGCAAAAGTCCCTCCTGTAAAGCGCAGAACCTCATGTGTCTATGCAGACTTAAGAGAACTTCATCTGCAAATGGAGATCTTAAAAGCAGCATAAACACAGGCAGATATACAGCGGATTACCTGTAATGTGGGAACCTGCCGTATCCGGCATGGAAAAAGCACATAACTGTGCAGACCTAAGTTACAGGCGTATCCGCCGATATTCAGTCTGACGCCTAAAGCGTCTGGAAGCACGTGACTTTAGCCATGTGAGGTTCACTTTTACGTTGTATGAACACAATATCATCAGGTAACTAAAATTAACATAATTCATATAAATATGTAAAGATGAGTTGGTAGATATTTAGGATATTTCCTTTATCATAGAGATATAAGCTATGAAAGGAATTAAAACTATGGTGAAGAAAATGATGAAAATTGTAGGAATTGTATTTTTAGTGTTGCTCATAGTTGGCATCGGTATCTTAGTATATTTGTGTTATCAAAATCTGCATTGGTGGGAAAAAGACATGAAGCAGATTGAGAAATTGGGTGTTATGGAGAGGTATGCTACACTTCCAAATGGAAATGTTATTAACTATGGGGAGTTAGAAGGGGATGGACCGGCTCTTTTATTGATTCATGGTCAAATGGCTTCGTGGGAGGATTATGCATCTGTTATGCCTGAGTTACATGAAAACTGGCATATATATGCGATTGATGTATATGGACATGGAGAATCTACCCATAAAGAAGAACTGTACTACTTAGATGTAAATGGAAATGATATTATTTGGTTTATTGAGAATGTTATAAAGCAGGAAACGGTTGTAAGTGGACATTCAAATGGAGCATTGACTGCAGCATATGTTGCTGCTTATGGTAGTGAACTGGTTAAAGGTGTTGTGTTAGAAGACCCGTCCGTATTTTCAACGCAAGGAGAAAATTGGGAGAAAAGCTTTGCATATCTTGATACATACAAACCTTTGCATGACTACATTTCTTCTGAGCAAACAGAATGCTGGGAGGCATATTATTTGAGACATTGCTATTGGGGAGAGTTGTTTATGAAGGATTCTATGCCGGGGATTGCTAATTATGCACAGCATTATAGTAAAAAGCATCCGGGAGAAGAAGTGAAGATTTTTTTCATGCCGGCTAGTGCTACTATTACTTTTCATTATGTAAAGCAATATGATATGTTGTATGGCGAACACTTTTATGATTTGACTTGGAACAACGGAATTACTCATGAGCAATTACTGTCAGATATTACAATTCCTTGTATATATTTACATGCAAAAGAAAATGTGGCAGATAATGGGGTTTATTTATGTGCAGCATCAAGAGAACAGGCGGAAAGAGCAGTTGCGCTAATAGGAGATAATGCTCAGTTGATTGAAACAGAAGACAGTAATCATGATATTCATGGTACACATACACAAATTTACGTGGATGCAATCAATAGTTTTTTAGAAGAAGGTATAAAGTAAAATGCTTAAAGAAAATATTTCAATGCTTCGAAGTGTAAATGGATATTCACAAGAGGAAGTGGCGGAGAAAATTGGTGTTTCCAGACAGGCTTATGCAAAATGGGAAAAGGGAGAAACTGTTCCAGATGTGGAGCGTTGTCAGAAACTAGCAGAACTGTATGGGGTAACAATTGATTCCCTTGTAAATTATTCTGATAAGATAGGTACAACTACTTTGACTCCAGGACCAAAAGGAAAACATATTTTTGGAACAACCAAAATAAATGACCGCGGACAAGTTGTTATTCCAAAGAAAGCAAGAGAACTCTTTGGAATAAATAACGGTGATTCATTGGTTGTTTTAGGGGATGAGGCAGAGGGGATTGCACTAATTAAAGCAGACATATTTGAAAAACGATTAAATGATACATGGAACAGTATAAAACAAGAAATCAGCGAGTAAGCGACAAATTTCAGTCTTCCGGTGAGATTGAAAGCGCGCATGAATTTGAATTTGATTGAGGAAAGAAAATGAAAGAACTAATTATTTATGTACATGGTAAGGGTGGTAACGCTGATGAAGCCGAACATTACAAACAACTTTTCACCGCAAGTGATGTTATAGGATTTGATTATCATTCGCAAAATCCTTGGGATGCGAAAGAAGAATTTTCAAAGTTCGTTGATTCATATAGCGCCAAATATGATTCTGTGATTTTGGTTGCTAACAGTATCGGGGCTTTCTTCTGCCTATCTTCTCTTTCAGATAAACAGATTGATAAAGCATTTCTGATTTCTCCTATCGTTAATATGGAAAAGTTGATATGCGATATGATGTTATGGGCGAATGTAAATGAAAGCGAACTTGCCGAGAAAAAAGAAATAAAAACCGATTTCGGAGAAACGCTATCTTGGGATTATTTATGCTATGTACGAGAAAATCAGATAGAATGGAATGTTCCAACGTATATGTTATATGGTGAGAAAGACAATTTGACTTCATTCGAAACCATATCTAAATTTGCAAATCAGATGAATGCCTCACTTACTGTAATGCGCAATGGAGAACATTGGTTTCATACAGACGAACAGATGGAATTTCTCGATAATTGGATTAGACAATCCATTCTATAAATTCTTTAGGCTAGAATCAATAGCGGTGTAAACGAAAAAGCAGTCTTAAACTATAGAAAAACTGCCCTTTCGTTTGCACCGCGTTTGATTTT
>NZ_JBQHVP010000028.1:0-31374 GCF_052064435.1 Blautia sp. HCP3S3_B11 | reverse complement strand
GTGCAATTTTAATTTATATTGAACGCTCACAAGAGCATATCAATCTTTTTCTCATCAGATTAGATTATCCGAGTTTTCGGACAGTCTCCCCATGGAACAAAATGCAATGGCAGTGCGGGAGCAGCAGTGGCTGGAAACCATCCAGACCGCAAAGAAAAGCGGTCTGCCGGTAAACCAATGGTGCCATGAAAACGGCATCGCAGAATCCACCTTCTACCGCTGGCAGCAAAGGATTCGTCAGCATTTGCCGGGTTCCGCAGAACCGACATTCGTCGAACTTCCTGAACAGGCAAAGCCATTGACTTCTGCGCAGCCCGTCCATCTCATCACGGTGCATATACAAGACGTCACGGTGGAGCTTCCTTCAGGACTCCCCGCTGCGCAGATCAGCGAACTCATCCGGGGGATCCGTCATGCTGGGTGGCATCAGCGGGGTAGAACACATCTACCTTGCCTGCGGCTTATCCTCAGAGTATTTTTATCCTCATCTTTTCTGGATATAGCGATATTTACTCTCTTCTTCGCAAAAAAGATGAGGATAACATATTTTATGTGATAATGGAATCGCATTAAAATCGAAAGGATGTGATTTCATGAATTATGCTGATACCGTCGAAAAGGTAATGTCACTACTTAAAGAAAAGAAGGTGTGTTCAAGCAGTAGAAAGTCGCATAGGGACTGTTATGAATCTCTTGGATCGTATCTCGACCAAAATAGTACCGAGTATACGGTCAAAGCGCGTGATGAATGGTTTGCTGAGATTAAGAAAAGCCTTCCTTCACAGCGATGTGTCATATGGATCCGGTATGTATACCAGTTAGAGGAAATGGATTCTTCAGGAACAGTATCTGACCGCAGGCTATATCTAAATCAATCAGTATACGATAAACTTCCAGTTTCATGGAAAGATGATCTTGATTTCTATCTTGAAGACTGTTGTAAACGTTATACAAAACGCACATTAGAATTAACACGTACCTATTGTTCCGAAGGGTTGCTCATTTTTGATGAAATTGGAGTTGTCAATATATCAGATATCTCATACGAAGCGGTACTGATACTTGTAAACACAAAAATGTATCAATCAGATGAAACCAGAAACGTGATCCTTAATTACACGGCTCGGATGATACAGTTCTATGAAAAGATCGGGAAATGCACAAAGCCATACAGTCTTCTCTTTAACAGTCAGATTTATCCTCATATCGGATTGATCGATGCGTTTTCTTCAGAGAATAAAGCAGCTTTACAGAAAACGATAGATGTAATTATGTCAGCCGCAGACTTTAAAGGAAAGATTGAGCCTTTTATCGAATGCCTGCAAGCCCATGGATATATCGGTACTACTTTGAAACTGGCAAAACATGCATTAACAGCTTTTTATCTGTTTCTGGATATACATGATCTTGGTTATCATCCGGATATCGTTTGGATATGGTTCTCTGAGGTAAAAAATACACTGGGAACTTCCTGGCTTCACTGGAGAAGAGTTCTGAGTTTTTGTAATGAATATCTTCTTAGCGGCGATATCCACCCGGGCGGGAAATATAAATACATTCCTACCATATATGATGAACTCCCTGAATGGTGTAAGGAAGCCGTCGCAGGTCTTTTAGAACAGAAAAAACGTGAATATCGCGAAAGCGGTACACTTAAATCTTATCGATGTTCCTGTGCAAGCTTTTGTCTGTTTTTGATCGATCATGGGTATGACAGTTTCAAACAGATTTCTCCAGAGATAATCAAAGAATTCTCAATCCGGGATGAACATTCCACATTTAAAGGCCGTGCCACCCGCTTTGTAATCGTAAGAGCCTTCCTACGCTATCTTGAGGAACATCGATATACAGAAAGACATGGTCTGGATCAATGTCTTATATCAGGAAGTGCACCCGTAGATAAGATCATTGATGTTTTGTCCGATGAACAGATTCAGAGGATCCAGGAGTACCGGCTGACCCATAATGCCCCTGTAGAACTTCGCGACATTGCCATTGTTTTGCTTGGCCTAAAAACAGGACTGAGGGCCTATGATATCCTGGCACTCCGTTTTCAGGATATCGACTGGAAGAAATGCCAGATCTCAATCATCATGAAAAAAACGAAAACACAGATCACTCTTCCAATGCCTGTTGAAGCGGGAAATGCTATATATTCATACCTGAAATACGGCAGACCTGATGCAGAAAGCGATTTTATTTTTGTAAGATCCAAAGCCCCGTATGGAAGATTGACTGGTAAAGTATGTACCAGAGCACTTTACCGTATCCTGCCCGAAAGAAATGATGTAAAGGGCGGCGGTTTTCATGTGACACGCAGGACTTTTGCTACAAATCTGCTGAAAAATCATGCCGGCATCGATGATGTAATGGATGCACTTGGTCATCGTGATCCGACAAGCGTAATGAAATACCTTCTTCTGGATGATGAAAGAAGCAGAAAATGTGGATTATCATTGTCAGACATCGGACTGATGCTGGAAGGAGGTCTGTAATGAAGATTCTCGGATATGAATATCAAAGCTGTTTTGCTCCGTATATTAAACAGTTTCTACAGGAAAAGCGGTCTGTTGGATTCTCTTATGAAACTGAAGAATGGAAACTGAAACATTTTGATGATTTTTGTGTAAAAGAATCCGTTATACAGCCATATCTCAGCAGGGAACTGGTCAAAAAATGGGGGACATTGCGTGAAAGAGAAGCATTATCTACCTGTTCAGCACGTACTTCTATCATCCGTCAGTTTGCGTTATTCATGATCTCCCTCGGTGAGGAAGCATATATTCCGTCGAATTTTTATAAATGTGAAAAAAGACTGGTGCATATCTTGTCAGATGATGAAATATCAGCATTCTTTCATGAAATCGACAGTTATTCTCCAGAGATAAAAGTGCCCTCGTTTTTGCGTCTGTCTACAGAGTATAAAGTGATCTTCAGATTGATCTATTGTTGTGGCCTGCGTATTTCAGAAGCGAGAAAACTGAAGTGGAGTGATGCAGATCTTGAAGCGGGAACATTAAAAATCATGCAGTCAAAAGGTCATAAAGACAGGCTAATATATATGTCAGATGATCTTGCTGTGTTAATGAAGGAATATAAGACGATACTGAATGATCATCATGGATGCGTATCAGAATGGGTTTTCCCTGCAAGAGAACCGGGCAACTGCCTGTGTTCTGTCACTATAAACGCAGCATTTCGCAGGGCATGGAATGCAACACCATATGCAGAAGGCTGTGACAAAACTCCTACTGTTCACTGCCTCAGACACAGCTTTGTAGTAAAAAGGATGAATCTCTGGATGGAAGAAGGGATCGCGCTTAAGGAAATGCTTCCATTTCTGAGCCGGTATCTTGGACATCAGAGTACGGATGATACTTTTTATTATTACCATCAGGTCAGTGAAGCTTTCCGGATCATCAGAGACAGGGACAAGACTTCAGGTTTCGTTATCCCGGAGGTGACTGACCATGAGTAGAAAAAAAGTGGAAAAGATACTGTTTTTCTCAAAAACACTGGATTTTCTTGAGCATTACCTGCCTGATCAGTCATTGAAAAGCCGGAATACCATAGAAACCTACCGGGATGCTTTGACCGTGTTCAGAAGATATATAACCGATACTATGAATTTATCACTTCGTACCTTTGGCTTTGAGGATTGTACACATGATTTTCTGTTATCATACATTGAGTTCCTGCATAAAAACGGTAACAGCGAAACCACTTGTAATAACAGGCTTGCTGCGATCAGAGCTTATCTCTGGTATGCTGCTGATTGTGATATATCGTTACAGTCAGTAGCTCTCACAGCTTCCAGAGTTCCTTTTCTTAAAGTACCAAAGCTGACACGTGAAGTCATCCCTGATGATGCCCTTAAGGCACTGCTCTCTGCTCCGCCGGATACTAAGATAGGCCGAAGGGACAGACTGATCCTGATATTGCTTTATGACTCTGCTGTCAGGGTTTCCGAATTATTGTCTATGAATGTATCTTCTGTAAATCTGGAGGCCGACATACCGTATCTTCGGATTTATGGAAAAGGTGATAAAGAAAGGATCGTTGCGATCACAGATAAGACCGCTGATCATCTGAAGAACTATTTAAAAGTTTACCATGAAGTGATAGATCCTGATGCTCCGCTGATCTATACAGTGATCAAGGGTCACAAAGACAGGATGTCAGTTGGAAATGTTGAGCGTATCATCAAAAAATATGCAGCTCAGATCCGCTCAAAGTATCCGAATTTCCCGGAACGATGCTATCCCCATATGTTCCGCAGGACCAGGGCAACCAATCTGTATCAGGATGGAACAGAACTTGAACTTGTTTCCCGTATACTGGGGCATTCCTCAACTGAAACAACACGTATTTACGCAGTCCCTTCAGTTGATATGATGCGTAAAGTGATGGAATCAGGTGATCTGGAAAGTGATGAGAAGCCATTATGGCCAGATGATGAAGCTGAAATGGCACGTATCTGTGGTTTAAGATAAATAATGTTATCCTCATCTTTTTTGTGAAGAAGTGAGTAAATATCTTTATATCCAGAAAAGATGAGGATAAAAATATCGTGAGGATAAGCCACAGACGATATAAATCTCATCTGCGACGGTAATATCGCCTAACATAAGGTTCTCCGCAGGAGCATGAGCAGATGTTCCAGAAAAACAATATCTGTTCCCTGCGGTATCCGGATGGTCATGCCTGCCATAGACAGTTCTAATACTGGAAGTTCAGATAACATTGAAGAAGAACGGGAAACAGGTTCAGACGGGGCTTCAATTTCCAGTATGGATCCGGAAGGTTTTTGAAGATCAATTTTCACGATCTCCTGTCTGACAGGCGCCCTGCTTTTAACCGCAGAGGGAATGCTGTCACATCCTTTTTGACGGAGACGTTTTACCCAGTTATAAAATGTACCTGGCTTAATGCCATGCTCTATACACCATTGATAATCAGTAAGACCGCTGGCTCTGCATTCCATGATCAGACGGTACTGCTCATCAGCATTAACAGGTTTAGCTCTCATAATCCAGCCTCCTCATAGTATAGTGAAATGCTACATTTAGCAGACCCTGGAAAATGGGATAAAGCAAAATGCTTGCATCTCTAGCAACTATTATGAAGGAAAAAACAGCTCTTGTCACTTCGATGGTTTATTTTGCGCTTACTCTTTATTTCGCAGGGAAGGAATCAGATCGCGTTACATTATATTATACACATCTCGGAGAAAAGCCAGATAAGACTCCATCTGTTTTTGGATTCTCGGATACGGAAGCTGCTCATCACGGCAGGTGTGTATGAATCAGAAGTGGCGGAAAAAGTAAAAAACACTTTTGAAGAATACCGAGAAACACAGGACTACAAAACCTCCATACTCTCAACTGCAAACATTCTTCAGCTTTCCAAAGCCTTCGTTACCTCGTATCTGCCTTATCAGAAAGGTGTATACTTCCCAAGTACTGCTGATAAAGAGAAGATCGGCGTAGGAGCAGAGCGGCAGCGGAGATACAGAGCAATGAAGCGGTGGAGGGCTGATCCGACAGAAGAAAACTTCTGGGGCATGGTTGTGTCCTATGCCGGGGTAGGATTTAAAACCTACTCTGGATTGCCATTCTCTTACGAAATTAAAAAAGGCAGGAACGTTGAGTACACAAAAGAGCTGTGGATCGACCGCCGGGAGAAGAGCAAAAGTCTAGCGTGGAGTTCAGTGCTGCTGGCGCTGAAGAATATTAAAGGAGAAGTGGTAGACCGCCCGAAGGCCCTCGGCGATATTCGGGGTGTGACCTACATCTTCGCAATGTTCTATCGATTCGGCCTTATCGATGTGCCGGAGAAAGCAAAAGAGAAGATGGCGCCGGTGAGGAACAAAGACTCAGAGCAAATGAGCTTTGTGTGATTGCCGGTTTCGCTGGTAGTAGCATGTGTTCTTGTAGTCATATGTGTTCTGGCGGACTAAAATGTCCTGGAAAAAATGACTTGCTATGTGCAGAAATAGACGGTAATATCCCTCATAACCGGGAAAAGGAATCCATTTACACCCGGTTGGAAGGGAAGGTAGCATTATTACTGAGAACGAGGCATTAAAGAACATCAAACAAATTCTGGAAAACTACATCAACACTACGCCGCCGAAGTATTACCCACCGGTGGAAAACTTGCTCGACCTGATCTATGAGACTTACACAGAGAATAATCCCGCCGCGCCGAAGACTACAGCGGCGGGGAGAGCAGCGAGGGCACGAGATAAAGAGTTTGAAGCGTGGCTGCGAGAGATACCTGGTATGGATAGACTGGTAGAGGACTGTGTTGGAGGTAAGATCCCTCTCTGGGAGGAGATTATGGTCAGGCAGGGAAGCGTTTGCTGTGCCTGGGAAAAAAGCGCATTTGAGGAGGGGATGAAAGTCGGCATACGGCTGATGATGGAAGTATATAGTTTGTAACGAAAAAAGCCTCACTGTGGAAAATACACACAGTGGGGCAGTAGTACTTATTCTATGGGGTCGCATTCATCATCTTCCGCCCGGATTCGGAGCAGTTCTTTTATCTCATCCTTTGTCGCTAGTCTGACAGCAGGTTTATCGTTGTATAGATCTGCACCGCAGTCGGGGCAGCGGTTCGGCAATGATTCTGCTTCAAAGCAATAATGACAGGCATCGCAGTAATAGTAAGTCAATCCATCGTCACCTCGCTTTCTCTACATCCGTTCTTCATGGAGTCCTTCAGAAAATCGCTGCGTAGTTCAGGAAGGACGGGGAGCTGGTATCCTTTTTCAGCGAGGATATTCAGCTTGAAATCTATGAAATGCTTTTCGATGCCTTTGGTCTGTGCAATCTCGGTCGGTGTGCAAAGACCAGAGTGTGTATACTGAAATTCCTGTAGGAGCTCCTGGTATTTCATAGCACGGTAGGCAGAAGAGCAGCGGGAAGGCAGACTTGTTTCCAGCTGAAGCCGGTCAGCGTTGAATTCATAATAACCAATCGGCTTGAGAACGTCGTCATCCGAGAGCAGAAGTTCAGCAGCGAAGATGTTGGCTCTCCGTTCTGCTCTTGAATTGTCGAGGCTGTAAAAATAGGTATCCTGGAAAGCCTGACCGGAGGTAGCATGGCTGCGGTCAAAAAATGCATGGCCGAGTTCATGCGCCAGAGCAGAGACCCGCTGGGCGGTAGTACAATTAGGATTAATGCCGATGTACTCGCAGTTCAGCATAACGGAGTAGTATCCCAGCAGGTCACGGCAATACCGGATATCTTTGACCTTTATGGCACGCCTTGAGATGATTTCTTCCGGGTTCCGGCTGTTGTAGCGGCGAACTACAGTATCGGCAGCATTAATAGCGCGTGTGTTCAAATGAGACTCCTTTCCTCTGGAGCACAATCGTCACAGATATTTTTTAGGAGTAAATTTCTTCGCGTCTTCTTTTGCATCGAGGAAAAGTGCTTCCATTTCTTTAATAAAGGCCGCCTGGTCTTCTTCGGACAGCTCACCGCCTGCAAAAAGGGCAGTGGTCTGTTCTTTTATTTTCTTTGCCTGTGCAACACCGCGGGAACCGTATTTCTTACGGACATCCGCATAAAAGAGATCGTCGTTCAGTTCCTGCTGGAAGGTGGCATCATCCATAAAATAATCTGTGGTGACGCCAAGGGCGGCGGCAATTTTCTGGATCGCTTCGACGCTTGGCTCACGGTCGCCGGCTTCGATATAACGAATCGCGCGGTCGGACATAGAAGCCCGACGTGCCAGTTCAGCCATACTCATGTGCTGGGCGGTGCGGAGGGCTTTTATTTTTTCTCCATTGGTCGCAGCGGGGGTCAGGACAGCGGCAGCTTCTGCTTTGGCATCCTGTGTGTTTAGTGGATTTGTTTCAAAGTTCGTATCTTTCTTCATGTCATGCCTCCATGTGGGATAGTATGCTGCCTGCTGGCGGGAAAGAAACCAGCAGTTACAACATAATTTTGCAAAGCTACTTGACAAGGAACAACTGTTCCTATATAATGAGAACAAAAGTTCGGGAACTTCTGTTCCTATCATACAATAAAGGAGGGGAGAAGTCAAGAGGTGATGGTAATAAATGTTCTTGGATAGTTTATCCTGATGATATAAATGTACACTTATTACATATCAAAATTATTTAATAGACCTCTTGACAATGTACTTATCTCATGCTATTTTATGTATATCAAGAAAAGTACATGTTAAACATATCAGAAACGGGAGATGATAGTATGAAATATAGAATGAGAGAATTGGTTGATTCAATAACGGTTGGTCAGATTATGAGCCGTGTGAGTTATAAAGAGGGTGAAGAAGTCGAAGCATATAAGGAAAATGTGCAGGTTTTAGTGCCCAGTGCGATTTCAGGAGGAGTGATACATATTGAGAATTTGGGTTCTGCAGTATTGAAAAAGTCTGTATCTGATGAACGTATTACACGGAAAAATGACATTGTAATAAAACTATCATCGCCGTATGATTGTGCTTTGATAACAGAAGAGGAAGAAGGATTGATAGTTCCAAGCTTTTGTGCACTTATCAGAGGTGTTGACAAAAACTTTATAGATGTCAGATATCTTGTGGGATATCTGAATTCGGCATACACTACAGCGAAGCTCGTAGCAGGGATCAATTCGACTGCAATGGCTATGGTGAGAGGAAAATCACTTGCGGAACTTGAGGTTGAGGCACCAGTAATTAACGAACAAAAAGTTATAGGAGATGCATATTGGGCATCTTGCCAAAGGAAAAAACTGCTTGAAAAAATGGTAAAACAGCAACAACAAATAAGCGATAATATTATTATTGAGACTTTAAAAGAGGTGATAAGGCATGAGAGATAATCTTATGGTGGAAATAACAAGAAAAAATCCAGATGAGCTAGGTCAATACATAGGCCGTAATCTGAGAAATGTCATGGCACATTCCGCTTATACCAGTGGAAATGTTTATAATTCTGTGACATTAATGGTATTTAGTATCATGATGAAATATCTGGACGATAACAGAGAGTGTTTTGACTTAGAAATCCCGGATATTCTTCGGTTTGATATTTTGACTGCTCTTATGCCAGATAAAGTTTCCTACGATAAACTCGCGGAATATCTTCGATATATCCAAGATCGTATGGGAATAGACAGTATGGGTAATTACCTTTATAATGGGTTAGAAAGAAGCGGGTTAAAGGAACAAAAGGAGTTCCTTCATGTAATCTTTTCAGTATTAGAGGAATACGATTTTGGCAATGAGAACGGAGGAAGAATTGCCCTAGCTGCTGCAACTACTATAATTGATTATATGTCCACTTTTCCGCAAACAGGGGCACAAAATATGCCATTGCCAATTCTCAAACTTCTAGACAGAATATCTGGTATTAAGTCAGGAATGAAATGTTATGGGTTTACGACAGACAGTACATTGACTCTTTCGTTATTGACGGCAGGGAAACATTGTGATGTGGTGGCGCAGACAAAGAATTATTATAATGAAACCCTTTGTATAATGCTTTTGATTATGGCTTGCGATCCCAATCACGGACGATTGATCCGTAATCAAATTGAGTGGATGCCGATTGGATTACAAGATTTTGAGGAAAAATTCGAAAGAGTGTATGCAATGCCGCCATTTAATTCTCAGATGAATATTCGAGAAACTCTTATGCAGTCTGAGAGACAAGGTGAAAGATTTATTGAATGGTGGCCAGAAATGTTGGGTTCCGGTGAATGGATATATGCGAGACATCTCCTTAAAGCATTAAAACCAGATGGCATAGGGTATATCGTTTTCCCTTTGGGTATGCTGTCCAGAATGGGAAGTTATATGGAAGTAAGGGAACGATTCATTAGAGAGAATCTAATTGATGCTGTAATTGAGTTTCCCGCGGGAACTTTCTATCGCACTGCCGTGAAAGTGGCGGTTTTGGTTATCAAAAAGTGTCGAAAAGATAAGGATATTCTCATGGTTAATCTCGGGGGGAATGCCGCTAAAGATCTGATACAGATTAGCCGCTCAGTTGTTGAGTTGTTTGATGCAGAGAGCGTAGCAGAAATGATCCAACAACGAAAAGAAGTTAAATATATTTCTGAGCTAGTATCCTTTGTGGAAATTATGAATAATGGCTGCTGCTTGAGCCCAAGCGCATATATTTGTGAAGATTTTGACCTGAATATTTTGTCAGATGATTTTAATAGCTTAATACAGGATGATGGACGACTATTAGATGAATTCAAAGAAGCCACAAATATCTTCTATAAAGCAATGCAAAAATATTTGGATATGAAAAATGAGTGGGAGAATCTGGAATGATTACAGGAAAGGAGTGCAGAAGGATTGAAAAATAGAAAAAATGAAATTCGCACACCCAGACAGGGGGCAATGGTAGGAACGATTGGCCGGGTTGGCAATAAACCGGTTGCGGTTGTAAAGCAGGGGAATAAAGTGGATACTTTATCTGTAGATGAGTTTGCTTCTGCTCTGTACGGTAAAGCTGTGATTTGTACAATAAAGGAAGCACAAACAAAATGAAGATACTAAAGGGTACACAGTTTTTTAGATCGGCACATTTTGTAGCAGATCAGAGACAGTGACCTACAATAGAATATATCTGCTTGAGCAGGAGCTATCCGATGGATCATTAGGAACCTATAAAACGAGATAAGCCGGAGTGGATAAAAGTGATCATGGCATTGCCATATCCAAAGCTTGTTTGGATATGGGAGCTATATACTTTTATCTGCTCCGGCTTTTTTATTTGTCATCGCTGTCCTGCATCTGCCTGACTTCAGCAACTCGGGCGGCAAACTCCTGGACGGTTTCGGATTCTTCCGAATACTCGTTTTCAAGCATGAGCCATATGACATGGGAGTAATTCGTTATGGCAGTTTCGTAGTCACCCAAAGCGACCAGAAGATTGGCAAGGGTCGAGTATGGGTAAATGAGCTGCTTTGCGTTATCTGGAAGCATCTGATCATAAATGGAAAAGGCTTCATTCAGGTGTTCTATGACTTTATCGCCATCACCTTCCCGGAGGAAAGCGTCTGCCAGATCAGCGTGTGTGAGAGCCAAATCGAGATTGAGGTGATCCGGGTATGCGCTCTCATAGATTCTTAAAGCCCGCTCGTGTTCTGGTATTGCTTTTTCAGGATGGTCGGTTTCCGAGTACACAGCGCCGATGTTGTTGTAGATGTACGCAGTTGGCAGCTTCAACTGCCTGTGGTTCCTGGAATCGACCAATGCGGTCCCCAGGAGAAAATATGGTTTCAAAAAGGCGGGTCAATCTATTATGTGTAAGTTTGTTGATAGGGGCAGCAAACTTCAGACGGTCATTGAAATAACCCCTGTCAAAGGCGGGCTCAGGAAAATACCATTGTTCCCATTCAATCATAATGGTTCCGATACACCGTTCCAGCAGAAGACGCAGGAAAGCGGCGGAGGTATATGCATATGGCATAGAAGGGCAGCTTCTTTCCGTGTTAATTCTAAAACCCCACCAAAACCCGACTGGAAGCCAACCGGCAATAAATGCTACAGTTTTTACAGGAACCGTGAAGGGCGAAAGTGGAGGATATAAAAGCATTATAGCATGAATTTATGTACAAAGATAGGTTGACGGACCATGTAATAATCCAGTCGTGAAAAAGGAAGGAGGTGGATAGAATTGGCTAAAGACATCGACAAGGAGATGGCGAAGAGCATCGGTATCAAACTGATATATTGGATCGGCTGCTCAAATCTACGACATGCACAACGCCGCACCTATTACGCTGGATGCGGCGGTTAATTCTGTGCAGCGTACTCCACATAGAGGTGACATTTGGTTTGCAGAGCTTGGCGACCATACCGGAACAAGCGTCCAGGGAGGGTGTAGGCCTGTGCTTATAATTTCAAATGATACAGCAAATATCCATGCGGAGACAGTCAATGTCCTGCCGATGACCAGACATTTGAAGAAGCCAAACCTGCCCTGCCACACACTGATGGGGTCGGCTTTTGTGGCTGACACCCGACAAAGGATAGATGACTCCATGATCCTGGCGGAGCAGATCACCACGATTGGAAAATCGCAGCTGCGAAATTATGCTGGTCACGTAGAGGATACAGATCTACTTGCCAGGATCAACCATACGATTTTCGCACAGCTGGGGCTGCAGTAGAGCGTCACATCCACAATACCCATTGAAAATATGTTTATCAGAAAGGACACTGTTTTATGAGCGTAAATTTTGTTAACATCCCCACCGAGCTGAAGCAGAATGCATCGTTCTGCCTGTGGAAGAAAGAGAAGCGCGGTGGCAGAGTGACCAAGGTGCCGTATAATCCGAGCAACGGCACGATGGCCAAAACCAATGATGCATCCACCTTCTCCGACTTCGCCACCGCCATGAAGGCCTACGCCATGGGCGGCTGGGACGGTATCGGCTATCGTGTCAGTGAGGGCATCGGTGCCATCGACATCGACCACTGCATCCGTGAGGACGGAACCCTTAACGATGTGGCGGCATCTATCTTGGGTTTCTTCCCGAACAGCTATTTCGAACGTTCTCCCTCCGGCACGGGTCTGCGTGGCTTCTTCAAGCTGTCCCCGGACTTTGCCTATGATAAGACGGTTTATTATATCAATAACCGCAAGCACGGTCTGGAAGTCTACCTTCCCGGCATCACCAACCGCTTTGTGACGGTCACAGGAGATATGTACCGTGCAGGTGCTGTGGAGCGAAACGATGAAGGTCTGGCGACTACCCTGGACACCTTTATGAAGCGGAAAAGTCAGACAGCCACATCTACTGTGGAGCCCTGCTCCTACCTGACTGATGAACAGGTGATGCAACATGCCCTGAAATCGGAATCCGGTGAGAAGTTCAAGTCCCTGTATAACGGACAGTGGGAGGAACTGTACGATTCCCAGTCTGACGCTGACATGGCGCTGGTCTCCATGCTGGCATTCTGGTGCGGCAATGTGGAAGAGCAGATCGACCGCATTTTCCGTGAATCCGGTCTGATGCGGGAGAAGTGGGATCGGAATACCGGTGACAGCACCTATGGCCAGATCACCATCCGCAATGCTGTAAGCTCCAACTCCACCATCTATATCCCCATCCGTGATGCCGCTGCATCCGCAGAGGATGAGTTCAAGGACCTGGATGATCCGGAAAGTTCCGAGGAGAAGTCTCCCTTCCGACCGGCTTTGTCTTTCATTACGATGAAGCTGGAGGAGATGAAACCCCACACAAATCCACGCTACCAGCGGGACGAGATCGGCATCGGTAATGCCTTTGCAGATTATTTCAAGCCCATCGCACGGTTCGCCGGTGATCGTAATATCTGGTATGTCTATGATGGCGTTGTGTGGCACCCGGACGAAAACGCCCTGGCGGTGGCAGAGCTTGCCAAGGTTCTGGCGGACAGACTGTATTCCTTTGCCCTGCAGATCAAGGACGAGGATACACGCAACCGTTATATCAAGCGGGTACAGAAGCTGCAGCTGCGCAAACACCGCAAGACCATGCTGGAGGACGCCAAGTCCGTGCATCCGGTCAAGGTGTCTATGTTTGACCGCAACAAATATCTGTTCAACTGCGCCAACGGTACGTTGGACCTGAGCACACTGGAGTTCCATCCTCATGACCCGGAGGATTTTATCACCAAGGTCAGTCCCATCAACTACGATGCGGATGCCATCTGTCCTCGTTGGAATCGGTTTGTTGATGAGGTGATGCAGGGGAACACAGCGGTCAGCCGCTATCTGCAGAAGGCGGTCGGTTATACCATGACCGGTGACACCTCCCTGGAGTGCCTGTTCATCATGTACGGCCCGACTACCCGAAACGGTAAGACGACCACAATCGAGACCATCCTGCGTGTTATGGGTGAGTACGGTTGTTCTGCCAAGCCGGACCTGTTGGCTGCAAACTTCCGTGGCCCTTCCAGCGGTGGTCCTTCCGAGGACGTTGCGCGTCTGGCGGGCGCTCGTTTTGTGGGTATCAGCGAGATGGAGCAGAAGCTGACCATCAATGCGTCTCTGACGAAGCAGCTGACCGGCAACAGCTCTATCACAGCGCGTTTCCTGAATCAGAACTCTTTCGATTTCCGCATGCAGGCTAAGATTTTCATTGACACCAACCATCTGCCCAACGTCAACGACCAGACCCTGTTCGAGTCAGGCCGTATCAAGATCATCCCCTTTAATCGGCACTTTGAAGACCATGAACAGGACAAGACCCTGAAGTTCACGCTGGCGGATCCGGAGAATCTGTCCGGCATTCTGAACTGGTGTATCGAGGGGTACCGGATGTTCAAGGAGGAAGGCCTCGACGAGCCGGAGGATGTTAAAAACGCAACCGCGCAGTACCGCCAGGATTCTGACCGCATCTCCCAGTTCATCGACGCTTGGCTTGAAGAAGGCAAGGACGAGGATGGGAGTCCTTTCGAGGTGCCTGTGAAAGCGGCCTTCCGAATCTACTCTAAGTGGGCCGACGAGATGAACTATCGTCCGGAGAATTATAAGAACTTCCGTGCGGCAATGGAGAAGAACTACAAGCTCGTGACTAGGAGACCAAGAGATGGTGGGGATAAGACCCCATTGATCATCGGTGTCCGGCTTCGCAAAGAAGAGAATGGGACCGAAGACGAAGATGGCGAAGTGTTCCAGCCGCTGACCGACGAGCAGTGTAAGATATAAATCTTTGATGCATTTTGGCCACTTCCCCAGTGTTGTGCTGTGCGGCATCCTTAGCTTATTGAGGTGCGCACAGTCACAGTGGGGCGGACTCGTTGTGTCAGAAAAGGCCCTTTATGCGCCAGAGGTGCGTCTTTTATACGCCAGAAGTGCGTCTTTTATGCGCCAGAAGTGCGCCATTATTCTCTGTATGAAGATGATTTCTGCACTTCTACAAGCCGTTTTATGCTCATTAGGAGTACGCCTCGGCGCTTGTTTGGGAAAGTTGGGAAAGTTGTTTTCGGTCTTCTTATTTTTTTCCTTTCCCTGTAGTACTCTATTTTTAACTTTCCCAACTTTCCCATATATATTATTTATTATTATTTATATTACCCTTTTTTAAGAAAGAAAAATATAAAATATATAAATAAAAAAAGATATAAAGATATGTTCTTATGGCCCCGGTTCTTATGGCCCCGGCGGGGGACAACTTTGTGAGTATGAAAGCGTTGTACGATGCTGCCGATTGTGGTTGCCGACTGTGTCGGAGTGACAAAGCTGGCAAGGACAAAAGGGTACAAAGGGGAGCAGGGACAAATGAGGTGATTCCCATGAAATAGTTTAGTGGTCCTGTGGAGGATACGCTGAAAGGCGGTTCTCACAGGGCTTTTTTAATTCATGTAATTCTAAACAACACTAATCCCAACAAAAAATGATAAAGCCCAGGAAAGGGAATCCTGGCAGGAAGGTAAAATCAGTATGAAAATTATCACTTGTGAGCAGGTCAGCAACGGTCATCCCGATAAAATCTGTGACCAGATCGCGGATGCCATCGTGACGGATGTACTCCAGAACGACAAGAACGCCAGAGTTGCCATTGAGGTCCTCATCAAGGACAGACATGTGGTCATTGCCGGTGAGTTGACCAGCAAGCATAATCCGAACTATCGAAAGCTGGTGCGTGATGTGTTCGAGAACATCGGCTTTGACAAGCTCGGATACTACGACCTCTTGTATGCTGGTCCCGAGATTCAGATTCTTGTGAACCAGCAGAGCCCGGACATCGCTCTTGGTGTGGACAAGGGCGGTGCGGGTGACCAGGGCATGATGTACGGCTATGCCACTAACGAGACCGTGGAGCTGCTTCCCATTCCGTTCATGGTGGCCACCAAGTTCCTGGAAATCCTGAAAAACCACCCCAGCAAGATGTTCCGTGCGGACGCCAAGGCGCAGGTCAGCTTCGACTACGACAGCGGAAAGATCACGACCTTCCTCTGCTCCGTTCAGCACAGCCCGGATGTGGAGGTCAGTGATTTCCGTCACGTCATCGAATCCATGATGGTGCTGGCTGCATGCGAGTACGGCCTGAACACCGACTTTGAGAAGCTGGTCAATCCCACCGGTCGTTTCGTCATCGGCGGTCCTTTTGCCGACTGCGGTGTCACCGGACGCAAGCTTGCCTGTGATACCTATGGTGGTATCGGACATATCGGTGGCGGTGCCATGAGCGGCAAGGATCCCTCCAAGGTGGACCGCAGCGGTGCCTATATGGCCCGCAAGATTGCAAGGGACATCGTTCTCGCCGGATACGCTGAGAAGTGCGAGGTTCAGATTGCTTACGCCATCGGTGTGGCGGAGCCGGTCAGCGTGTATGTCGAGACCTTCGGCACGGAGTATCAGGACAAGCGTTTCATCGAACAGTATGTCAGAGATTCCTACGACCTTACTCCGAAGGGCATCATCGACAGCCTGGGACTTCTCGATGTGGACTACAACCGCGTGAGTGCCTACGGCCACTTTGGCAAAGCGGAGCTTCCCTGGGAGAAGTAATGCCCCGCCGCCCCAACCTTTACTTTTTTATCAATCCTCTCTCAAAAACCTTTACTTCTTGAGCGTTTTGCGGTATAATAAAGTAAAGGTTTTGGGAGGGCTGATATGATTCGGTACAATGGGCTCTACAGCAAATTAGCTGAAAAAGGAATAACAAAGACGGATCTTTCAAAAGAACTTGGAATATCGTCGAAAACGATCGCAAAAATAGCGAGGGGAGAGAAGCTATCCAAAGCAACGCTTCAGAAGATCGCCGGATTTTTGTCGTGTTCTCATGAGGAACTGTGTGAGGAGGTTTCCGACAATGCTATCCTGCAGGTTCTTCGTGAAGAAAAAGAGGCTCGTCTATCCGGCGGTCTGTATCACGAGCTGCAGGTTCGCATGACCTACAACTCCAACCATATCGAGGGCAGTAAACTGACAGAAGATCAAACAAGACTCATTTTCGAGACCAACACCATTGATGTCGGAGATGGAATCCTTGTGGATGACATTCTGGAAACCGTTCACCATTTCAGGGCAATCGACTATGTGATCGACAAGGCAGAGGAAGAACTGAGTGAGGACATCATCAAGCATCTCCACTACCTGTTGAAGCATGACACCAAGGACTCCACGCTTTCGTGGTTCGCAGTCGGCGACTACAAGAAACGTGCGAACGTAGTGGGCGGACGGGAAACTGCCAAGCCGAAAGAAGTCCCCGGTCGGATGCGTGAACTACTTGCTGATTACAATGCAAAAGGCAAAGTAACGATTGAGGATGTGGTCGCATTCCATGCAGAGTTTGAACACATCCACCCGTTCCAGGATGGCAACGGCAGAGTCGGCAGACTGATTGCATTGAAAGAATGCCTGCATCACAACATCATTCCGTTCATCATCGAGGACAACAAAAAGGGATTTTACTATCGTGGTTTGTCCGAATGGAGGAACGAGAAAGGATGGCTGACGGACACCTGCCTGGACGGTCAGGACGCATTCATCCGGCTATTGGATATGCTCGACATTCCTCATGAGTGATGAAGAAGTAAACAACGAAAAACGTGATAAAGCATCTGTCAGTAATCTGGTGGGTGCTTTTTTCATTGGGAGAGGCAACGATCTCCCCTGGGAGAAGTAAAAGCCCCCCAGACTGCTTGATTTTTATATTCGAATGACGTATAATAGAGATATGAAAAGCATACAACTATATGTGAAACGAATATAAAAGGAGGCGTTCGTTATGGCAGAACAGGCTTTGGTTCAGGCTCGTGTTGATAAGGAACTGAAACAGGAAGTAACTGAAATCTATGAAGCGCTGGGGATGGACATTCCAACAGCTATCAGAATGTTCTTTGTCAGAAGCAAAATGGTTCGCGGCATTCCGTTTGATACAACTTTGCCGGAAGGCGTTGTAACACGGACTGAAGCTTTGAGCGCGTTGGACGCTATGTTCAAGCAGGCAGAAGCTGCTCCTGAAATGACACTCGAGGAAATCAACGCAGAGATTGCAGATGCGAGATCCGCCAGAAAGGCGGCGAGGTGATGCAGTGCTATGCTGTGGTTGATACGAATGTTATTGTATCGGCGTTAATTGCCAAAAAACCGGATTCACCCCCACGTCAGGTGTTTCGAGCAATGCTGTCGGGGGATATCATTCCATTGTACCATTCGGATATCTTGAGTGAATACGAGGAAGTACTGAGCAGGAAGAAGTACCATCTGAACTCGGAAACGATTCAGACGGTACTGAAAGCCGTGCGGCAGTTCGGCGTTGAGGTGATACCAAAACCGACTGGAGAGATACTGATTGATATGGATGACCTTGTGTTTTACGAGGTCGCGATGGAAAAGCGCGAAGATGATGCTTACCTTGTGACCGGCAACCAGAAGCATTATCCAGTCAGAGATTTCATCGTCACCCCAGCTGAGATGCTGGAGATTTTGAAAAAGTAAATAGATTGCAGAACTGAGCCGAGGTGGTGAAATATCCACCCGGCTTTTCTTATGCCCTGAAAGGAGAGATTCAAATGCCATATAGACCGAAAGTCCCCTGCAAGCAAACTGGATGCGCAGCGTTGGTGGAACCCGGCAAGCAGTACTGTGAGAAACACCTGCCGCTCCATCCAGAGGTGACCCGTTCGGCGGGGAAGCGCGGCTACGGCAGCAGATGGCAGAGGGAATCCAAGCAGTTCCTTCAGAGCCACCCGCTGTGTGCTGAGTGCATGAAACAGGGCCGATACACGAAAGCCACTGTGGTGGACCACATCAAACCCCATCGTGGAGACCCGAAGCTGTTCTGGGACAGGACCAACTGGCAGAGCCTTTGTAAACCCTGTCATGATAAGAAGACGCTGACCGAGGATATCAATCCGGTGTATCGGTACTGAAAAAATTTTTTTTTATTTTTTTTGAATGGATACTACTTATTTTGCCCTTGAAAAATCCTATATATAGAGGGACTTGATTTTGAGGCTTGTCCCTCTCCTGGATATAGGTTTCTACACCATGCTAAGGAGAGAAATCCAATTGAAATGTGAACTGTACAATGAGAACTTCCAGAATTTCAAATCCTACAACATCCCCAAGGCGCAGCTGATCATCGCGGACATCCCCTACAACATCGGGAAGAACTTCTACGGAAGCAACCCTTCCTGGTATGTGGGCGGCAACCGGGAGAACGGGGAAAGCAAGCTGGCAGGAAAAGCCGCCTTCAACACGGACTTCTCCTTCAACATCACCGAGTTCTTCCATTTCGTCAGCCGGATGCTGAGGCCCGACCCCAAGAAGAAAACCGAAGGGAATGAACCGCCCTGCATCCTTGTGTTCTGCTCCTACGAGCAGCAGTTCGAGGTGATTGAGAAGGCAAAGGAGTACGGTTTCAAACACTACATCCCGCTGACCTTCATCAAGAACTACAGCCCCCAAGCGCTGAAAGCCAATATGCGTGTGGTTGGAGCCACCGAGTATGGTCTGGTGCTGTACCGGGACAAGCTGCCGAAGTTCCGCAACGAGAGATACACCGATGCCAAAGGCGTGGAGCATGGCCGGATGGTATTTGACTGGTTCGAGTGGGGAAAAGACGGGAAGGAGATTCCCCGACTGCACCCAACCCAGAAGCCGGTTGCCCTGCTGGAAAAGCTGATCCAAACTTTCACCGACCCCGGCGATGTGGTCATTGACCCTTGTGCGGGAAGCGGCTCCACGTTACGAGCGGCCCACAACCTTGGCAGACCCGCTTACGGCTTTGAGGTGGATAAGCACCGGTTCAAGGCCGTGATGGACAGCGACATGCTGAAATTTGAGGACTGACACCTACTGAGAAATCGGTGGGTGTTTTTTATTGGAGGAACAAGATGAAAGTTGAATTGGTCGGATACAGCCAGCTGGCGAATGGCAAAGGCGACCCCATGGCTCTTGCCGAGCTGGCGGCTTCGGTTTGCTATGACAGCAATCCCACGGAGAGATGCAGCATTGTAAGGCAGTGCATCGCTTCCGGGCATATGTCGGTGGCATCGCTGACACGGTTTATCCCGGAGCAGATCTATGACCTGGGCAACACCCCCATCGATATGGAAGCCTTAAAGGGCCGTGACTGTTATGGTGGTCTGGACCTATCCAGCACCGGAGACATCACGGCTTTTGTGCTGATATTCCCACCGCGCACCGAGGACGAGAAATATATCGTGCTCCCGTTCTTCTGGATTCCAGAGGACACCATTCCGCTGCGTGTGCGAAGGGCATCGGTTCCTTATGATGTCTGGCATCAGCAGGGCTACCTTATGGCCACCGAAGGCAACGTCATCCACTACGGCTTCATTGAGAAGTTCATTGAGGACCTGGGCAAGCAGTACCACATCCTGGAGATTGCTTTCGACCGGTGGGGTGCAACGCAGATGGTCCAGGACCTTGAGGGCATGGGCTTCACGGTGGTTCCCTTCGGCCAGGGCTTTAAGGACATGAGCCCGCCCACCAAGGAGTTCTATAAGCTCCTGATGGAAGGGAAGATCATCCACGGCGGCAATCCGGTCCTGCGGTGGATGGCAGGAAACGTTGTGGTGGACCGGGACCCGGCAGAGAACATCAAGCCCACCAAGGCCAAGTCGCCGGAGAAGATAGACGGCATCGTCGCCACCATCATGGCGCTTGACCGCTGTATCCGCAACCAAGGTCAGCAGGGAAGTGTGTATGATGAACGTCCGCTGATCGTATTTTAGGCAAAGCCAAAAGGCTAACAAAAAAAGAGTACCTGGCATCACACCAGATACTCAAAAGGGTTACTGCTGATTTATAAAAAAGGATGGGTCTATGATTTTCGGATTGGTAACACCGGATTCAAGAAAGTCCTTGTCACCGGTAAGAAGAATGTCAACGTTGGCGAGCTGAGCGGCTCTCAGAATCGGGCGGTCCTTCACATCTCGGATTTTGTTTTCATCCGGCACTTCGTCAACCGGAGTGGGGATGATTTCAAACGCGATAGAAGCCATTGCGAGGAACTGATTCAGGCTATCGATACGCTTTGGAAATTTGCGGTTGAACACACGGCGAAGTTCATCAATGCTCCAGTCGCAGACGATTCCTTTGTTTGGGTAGGTAACCGCTTTGATATAGGCCTTCGCAGCAGTTCCATTTGGGAAAAGGGCAGCGGAAATCAGAATGTTTGTGTCGAGAAGTATTCTCATGGGTTATTCACCCTCGTTTCTCATCTCAGAAATCATTGCCATGACATCTTCTTCGGAGCTGATTCCTGATTCGGCTGCCGCACCGGACATGTTGGATTGAAGAAGCTGCATGGCATAGGTTGCCGCATTCACCAAGCGGACACTGTCGGACCCATCAACAATAAAAGTTACACGGTCTCCGCAGGAAAGACCAAGCAAATCGCGGATGTCTTTCGGAATGGTAATCTGCCCCTTTGACATCACTTTTGCGTTATCAACAAATGTTGTTGCCATCTTAATATGCACCTCCTAATAAAAGTAGGGTAAGTAGGGTAATCCCTACTTATAGTATACGCAGTTTGAGATGAAATATCAAGATGAAGATGCAGAAATTCACAGAAAAGATTCATTTGTGCAAGGAGGGAAACAGCGATTGTTTTTTGAGCACATCTTGACAAGGTAGTCAAAAAGGAGTATAATATGACTACAAAACAAGATGAGGAGGTATGGTTATGACAGGCGCAATTTCCATCAGGCCATCCAAAGACCTGCGGACAAATTATGCTCAGATATCAGCGTTATCAAGGGAGAATCCTGTGGCAATCACAGTCAATGGGAAAGAGGATACGGTCGTACTCTGCCACGATGATTTTGTTGAACAGCAGAATTATATTATGGAGCTTGAAGCGAAACTTGCGGTTTATGCGCATTTGGCCCAGGCAGCTGATGATCTGAAACTCGGAAGGGTTCAGAACATGGATGAGGCATTTGATGACATTCTGTCTGAATTGGATGGACTTGAGTTATGAGTTACACCGTAAGGCTGACAGACACTGCAAAACAGGATTTGCGTGAGATCGCATTTTGGATTGCCGAGCAGTCCAAGGATATTGAAATCGCAAAGCGTTTTGTAGGCGAGCTGAGGGAAGTGTGTAAAAAACTGGATACTTCCCCGAATGCGGGAGGAATCCCCAAAGACAGAGTCATCCGCAGTGCGGGGTATCGGTTTACCGTCCACAAGGAGTATCTGATCTTCTACCTGGTTGACGAAGAGGAAAAACAGGTAAACGTGATGGCAATATTCAATGCCAAAAAGGATTATATGCGCGTAATGAAAAAATATATCTGAGTCTATTTCAAGTATGGATGAAGCATCTTAGAGAAATCTAGGGTGCTTTTTTCATGCACTTTTTGAAGGGAGAAAACAACAATGGGAATTCTCAGTGGTTTGTTTCGGACCCGTGATGGCCCCAAGAACGCCACATCCGGCAGTACGTACAGTTTCTTCATGGGAACTTCCGCAGCTGGAAAGAGCGTGAACGAACGGTCCGCCATGCAGATGACGGCGGTGTACGCCTGTGTGCGCATCCTGTCGGAGTCCATTGCGGGTCTGCCGCTGCACATGTACCGATATGAGGAGGATAGCAGCAAGACCAAGGCGGTGGAGCATCCGCTCTACCATCTGCTCCATGATGAGCCGAATCCCGAGATGACCTCGTTCATCTTCCGGGAAACCCTCATGAGCCATCTGCTGCTGTGGGGCAATGCCTACGCACAGATCATCCGAAACGGCAAGGGAGATATCATTGCGCTGTATCCGCTGATGCCCAACCGCATGAAAGTGGAGAGGGATGCAAAGGGCCAGCTCTACTATGAGTACCAGACCATGAAAGAGGACGCACCCACCATGAAAGGTGCGGTCTACCAGTTAGACCCCAGTGAAGTCCTCCATGTTCCGGGGCTTGGCTTTGACGGCCTTGTGGGTTACAGCCCCATCGCCATGGCAAAGAACGCTATCGGCCTTGCAATCGCAGCCGAGGAATATGGCAGCAAGTTCTACGCCAATGGTGCTGCGCCCAGCGGTGTGTTGGAGCATCCGAACGTCCTGAAAGACCCTGCCAAGGTCAGGGACAGCTGGAATGCCGCTTTCGGAGGAAGCAGCAATTCCCACCGTGTGGCAGTCCTCGAAGAGGGGATGAAATACACCCCCATCTCCATCAGCCCCAACGAAGCGCAGTTCCTGGAGACCCGAAAGTTCCAGATCAATGAGATTGCTCGAATCTTCCGTGTGCCGCCTCACATGGTTGGTGACCTGGAGAAGTCAAGCTTTTCCAATATTGAACAGCAGTCTCTGGAATTTGTGAAATACACCTTGAATCCCTGGGTGTGCCGGTGGGAACAGGCGCTGCAGAGAGCACTCCTTTCCGATGATGAGAAGGGGAAGTACTTCTTCCGGTTCAACGTGGAAGGACTACTGCGCGGCGATTATCAGAGCCGCATGAATGGCTACGCTACAGCAAGGCAGAACGGCTGGATGTCTGCCAACGATATCCGTGAGCTGGAAAACCTCGACCGCATCCCTGCGGAGCTGGGCGGTGATCTTTATCTGGTAAACGGCAACATGCTCCCCCTGTCTCAGGTGGAACAGAACAATGCCTATGCCAGCAAAGATAAATCAGAAACTTTGAAGAAGGAGGAAACGACCGATGAAGAACAAGAAGTTCTGGAGGTGGACGAATCTGGCACCGGAAACCGGGCAGGAAAGCGAAGCCGAACGAGTCCTTGAGCTCTACGGCACCATTGCCGAGGAATCCTGGTTCGATGATGATGTCACCCCGCAGATGTTCCGGGAGGAGCTTTTTGCAGGGAATGGCCCGGTCACCATCTGGCTCAACTCGCCCGGCGGAGACTGCATCGCAGCCAGCCAGATCTACTCCATGTTGATGGATTACACCGGCAGCGTAACGGTGAAGATCGATGGCATTGCGGCATCTGCTGCATCCGTCATCGCCATGGCTGGTACTACGGTGCTCATGGCACCGACTGCACTGATGATGATCCACAACCCCATGACCATGGCTTTTGGGGACAGCGGGGAAATGCAAAAGGCCATCGATATGCTGGATGAGGTGAAGGAGTCCATCGTCAACGCCTATGAGATCAAGACCGGCATGAGCCGCGCCAAGATTTCCCACCTCATGGATTCGGAGACCTGGATGAACGCGGGCAAGGCCATCGAGCTGGGTTTTGCGGATGACATTTTGGAGGACAAAAAGAAGAAGTGTGCCACGGATGACGTGGCTTTTTCTTTTGCCGCAAAGTCCTCTGAGATGCGGCTTTTGAACAAGCTGGAAGGTAAGTTCAGAACCAAGCCTGCGGCCAATCCCGAAGCCAAACCCCAGAAGCCCCCGCAGGATACCCCTGGGGCAAACCCCGCATCCGAACCCGAAACCGAACCCGTAAACGAACCCGAAACCAAACCCGAAGACAAGCCGGACACTCAGGAGTGCCCTCTGGCTCCGGCTGAAGAATACCAGGGCGCGAACATTGCCGATCTCATGAAGGTCTGAACCTGACCTTACGTGCGCTTTTGTATGCAGATCGAGAGGCGAGGTTTTAATGGATATCGCAAGGTAAAATTCAATATCCGTAACGTGCATTATGCACTTCTGACCATCGCTGAGGATGGCTCCTATTCCTTTGGTACACCGGTTCCGATGCCCGGCGCGGTATCGCTTTCCATGGACCCCAATGGTGAGCCTTCCGTATTCTATGCGGATGGATATGCGTACTACACCATTTCCAACAACCAGGGGTATGAAGGCGATCTGGAACTTGCTATGGTGCCGGATTCTTTCCGTACCGATGTCTTGAAGGAGAATCTGGATAAGAACAAGGTGCTTGTGGAGGAAGCCTCTGTGGCGACCGAGCAGTTCGCCCTGCTGTTTGAGTTTGATGGGGATATCAACAAGATCCGCCATGTGCTCTATAACTGCTCGGCTGCACGTCCGACCATTGAATCGGCAACCACCGAAGATGAGATCGAAGTCAAGACGGAAACCTTGTCCATCAAGGCCAGCCCCTTGCAGAACGGTCTTGTTAAGGCAAGGACCTCTGCCACCACGACTTCGACAGCATACGACAACTGGTACAAGAGCGTGTATGTACCTGTGAAGGAGGTATAAGAATATGGCACTGACAAAAACGATCGAGATCGACGGCAAGGAGGTAATCTTCAAAGCCTCTGCCGCAATCCCTCGTATCTACCGCATCAAGTTTGGCCGGGATATCTATAAGGACCTGGCAAAGCTTGAAAACAGCGTCTCCAAAAACAAGGAAGAGAGTTCCGAAATCGACATCCCTTCTTTGGAGATGTTTGAAAATATCGCCTACGTCATGGCAAAACACGCTGATCCTTCCATCCCGGATACACCGGAGGAGTGGCTGGATGAGTTTAATACGTTCTCCATCTACCAGGTTCTTCCGAGCCTGATCGAGCTCTGGGGCCTGAATATGAAGCGGGACGTACAGGCAAAAAAAGCACTCGCCCAACTGACCGGGAAATGACAACACCACTGTTCCTGCTCAGGTGTGTACAGTTGGGCCTTTCCATCAGCGAACTGGATTTACTGACCATCGGGATGGTAAACGATATGTTCGCGGAAAGCAGGAATGATGAATACAAAGGCTATCATGAGCTGGCTACGCAGAAAGATTTCGATCTATTTTAACCATAGTCAATGTGCTGGAATTGGAACAGTGTGAGATAACAGAAAAAATCCCCCATCAGCAGGAAATAAGCTAATGGGGGAAAGATGTTATTTGTCGTCGTAATGACCCCGGCAATGGGCTATAAAGATTTTTCCATGACAAGCTGATATGGGCAGATTCTGAGCGTGAAAAATCCCCACTCAGCCGCGTGTGACTGGGCGGGGAAGAATATCAAGCTGATTTTTTTGAGTTGCAGAAATCATAAAGGCTAAGAAGGTAGTCTGAACTCTCTTTCCAAATTTCTGTACTGTAATCGAAAAGTGCATTATAAACGCGGGAGCTTGTAAAACGAAGCAATGCTTCTTCGTAGGGGATGTCTTCACGAGCAGAAAGAGAGATAACTGCATCACGCATGGCAGTAACCGCGCAACTCTCTTTTTGGGAATCAGTGAAATTATAGCTTGATGTCTCCATAGCGATCACTCCTTATGAATTCCAGATGGTCTATGGCATCTTGGGTGCGGAAACAGAACTGATCCTGCAGACGATTTGGCAATAGCTTTTTGATTGCCTCTCTATCTGCCTCTGGAGTTCCAGGAACTCCAAAATCTGCGCCGCTTATATAACGTTGAAGGGTTCGAGCTGTTTGGTCATCAGCAATCTTACCGCCGATAATATCGATGGTGCTGTATTTCTTTATGAGCTGTGGGAACAAATCCTTTTTTCGGTTTGCAGCTACGAAATGCAGCCATTCAACGCTTGCTCCCTGAAAGCAGTAAGCGAGAATGTTGGGGTCATAGTGGAATTTGTATACAGAAATTTGCCCATCATTAGGGTTAAAGTCCTCAGAGACGGTTCCGATGCGGATAGCCTTCCTGACTGAAAGTTGGACATAATGGTATGCCTGCTCATAAGAGGATGTAAGGTAAAAGCCACGTCCAAAGTCGAGACCACTAAAGCAACGGTCAAGATCGATTTCTGGAATACCAATGTGCTTCCGTGGTACAGCAGCATTTCATCGTGCAGTTCTATCATACGGCAACACCTCGGTTCCTTAAGAGAGTTTCAACGTCGTGAAGGACACAGGCATAACCATTGATATGGAGAATATCGTAGCACTCCGAAATAAAACCGAGAATATCGTATTTTTTGAAGAGTGCGGAGCAATCGGCTGCGGACATGTTCCATTTTGATTGAGCCATACGAAAAACCCAGCACTGCATATCAGCAATATCAATATCATGTTCACTCATAGAGCATTCCCTCCTTGAGTATATTTTTTCAATTTAAGTATAGCTCGATTTTTCCGGATTATCAACAGGTATTTTGCGAACTAACGGAATTAATCTAAGGCCTGTCTGCTTTAAGCGGATGGGTTTTCTTTATGCCACAGAGGAGGTGAGGCAAGTGCAAATCGAATCAAAGGAATTACAGTAGAAATTGGCGGAGATACTACCAAGCTACAGAATGCCTTAAAAGGTGTCAATTCCAGTATCAAGACCACCCAGGCTGAACTGAAAGATGTCGAGAAACAAAGAATTCGCCCAACTGACCGGGAAATGACAACACCCTTGTTCCTGCTCAGGTGTTTACAGTTGGTCTTTCCATCAGCGAACTGGATTTACTGACCATCGGGATGGTAAACGATATGTTCGCGGAAAGCAGGAATGATGAATACAAAGGCTATCATGAGCTGGCTACGCAGAAAGATTTCGATCTATTTTAACCATAGTCAATGTGCTGGAATTGCAACAGTGTGAGATAACAGAAAAAATCCCCATCAGCAGGAAACAAGCTAATGGGGAAAGATGTTATGCTGAAACGGGATCAGTGGGATTTAGGGTATCTTCAAAGGTATCCCGGAGATAATCCGGCCCTTCCCTCCAAAGCCCGGTGGAATAATCAAACAGCATTTTGTATGCCGGAGATGACGCAAACTGGAAAAATAGGTTGGAGAAAGGAATTCCGGTATCCTTACTGTAATCTTCAAGCATGGCGCGCATAACGCTGACCGCGCACGCTTCTCGCTGCTGATCAGTTATTTCAAATGTGGTTGAAATCATAGCAATCACTCCTTATGAATTCGAGAGACTGGATGACTTTTCCGTTGCAAAAACAGAATTGGTCTTCCAGACGATTTGGTAGCAGCAGTGTGATGGCGATGCTGTCTGCCTGTTCAGAACCGGGTTCCCCATAAGCACCGGTAGTATAAAGCTGAAGAGTGCGGGCAGTTTGGTCATTGGCTATTTTCCCGCCGATAATGTCGAATGCGGCGTATTGTTTTCGAAGGTCGGGAAAAAGCGTGCCTCTTCGGCTTGAAGCGACAAAATGGAGCCAGTCTCGGTCAGCCGATTGAAACAGGTGGACAGATGTTTCTGGCGTAAGATGAAGTTTGAATACGGAGATGTATCCTGAAGTAGTATCGGCGGGCAGTTTTCCTTCCTTGACCTGCTTGTTGACAGACAGCGGAACAAAGTTCTGTGCTTGCTTATAGGAACTTGTAACGTAGAAACCACGCCCGAAATCTTTGCCCGCTTTGCATTTGCCAAAATCGATCTGAGATACCCGTGTGAAGCTGCCGTGATAAAGAAGCATTCCATCAGTTAAAGTCAGCATACGGAAACACCTCGATTCTTCAGCATTTCTTCGACATCATCCAACACGCATTCATAGCTGCTTAAGTGGAGGATGTCATAGCAGCTAGCGATAAAACCAAAAACATCGTTATCCTGAAATATTTTCGAGCAGGCTTCGGGGGATTTCTTCCATTTTGATTGAGCCATACGAAAAACCCAGCACTGCATATCAGCAATATCAATATCATGTTCACTCATAGAGCATTCCCTCCTTGAGTATATTTTTTCAATTTAAGTATAGCTCGATATTTCCGGATTATCAACAGATATTTTGTGAATTAACGGAATTAATCTAAGGCCTGTCTGCTTTAAGCGGATGGGTTTTCTTTATGCCACAGAGGAGGTGAGGCAAGTGGCAAATCGAATCAAAGGTATCACAGTAGAAATTGGTGGAGATACCACCAAGCTGCAAAATGCCTTAAAAGGTGTTAATTCCAGTATCAAGACCACCCAGGCTGAACTGAAAGATGTCGAGAAACTGCTGAAGCTCGATCCCGGTAATACCGAGTTGCTTGCTCAAAAACACCGTCTTTTAGGCGATGCAGTAAAGGAAACCAAGGAGAAACTGGCTACCCTGAAAACTGCCGCAGAACAGGCAAACGAGGCCCTGGCAAAGGGCGAGATTTCTCAAAGCCAGTATGATGCCCTGCAGCGTGAGATTATTGAAACCGAGCAACAACTAAAGGCTCTGGAGAAGCAAGCAAACGAATCTTCCGTGGCTTTACAAAAGATTGCCGCGACAGGTGAGAAATTAAAGAGCACCGGAGATACCATTGCTTCAGCTGGAGAAAAGATGCTGCCGGTTACCGCAGCGATTACAGGACTTGGTACGGCGGCTGTCACGACTGCTGCAACCTTTGAATCCTCCATGAGCCAGGTACAGGCAACCATGGGAATTACCAGGGATGCGATGTCTGAGGTGGATGGTCAATCTGTCAACACCATGGATACCTTATCCGCTCTGGCTAAGAAGATGGGAGCCGAAACGGCCTTCTCAGCAAGCCAGTGCGCGGAGGCATTAAACTATCTGGCATTGGCTGGATATGATACCCAGCAGATGGTCGATACACTTCCGACTGTGTTAAACCTTGCAGCCGCTGGCAGCCTGGACCTTGCATCTGCTTCGGATATGGTGACCGATGCCATGTCCGCCCTTGGTATGGGAGTGGAGCAGGCTGGAACGATGGTTGACCAGATGGCCAAGACGGCATCCAGCACCAACACATCGGTGGCGCAGTTAGGTGAGGGTATTCTTACCATTGGCGCAACTGCCAAATCCATCAAAGGTGGAACCGCAGAACTCAATACGGCTCTTGGTATCCTGGCCAATAACGGTATCAAAGGCGCAGAAGGTGGTACCCATCTTCGTAACGTGATCCTGTCCTTGCAATCTCCAACGGATAAGGCTGCGGCATCCATGAAGGAACTTGGTGTTTCGGTCTATGACTCTGAAGGTAACATGCGCTCACTCAACGATATCCTGGGTGACCTGAATACCTCGATGTCCGGCATGACCTCTGCTGATAAGCAGAACATCATCTCGACCATCTTCAATAAGACCGACCTTGCTTCTGTTAATGCGCTGTTAGCCAACACCGGTGATGCCTGGGATGAACTTCAAAGTTCTATAGCTGATTCCTCTGGCGCAGCGCAGCAGATGGCAGACACACAGCTCGATAACCTTTCGGGTCAGTTAACCATTTTAAAGTCAGCTCTTGAAGGGCTGGCTATTTCTATTGGGGAACTGCTTCTACCTTATATTAAGGCGATCGTCGGCGGCATTCAGGGCTTTGTGGATTGGCTCAATTCACTGGATGAAGGCGTGAAGAAGGTCATCGTCACGGTTGGTTTGATTGCCGCAGCGGTTGGCCCGGTATTGATTGTCATTGGTAAGGTGATGAGTTCCGTAGGTACCATCATGACCACTGTTCCCAAGCTGGTAAGTATGGCAAGTACGTTGGCTTCCGGCATAAAGGCTTTGTGGGGGGTACTTGCGGCAAATCCGGTGGGGGTTGTCATTACGGTCATCACAGCCTTGGTGGCCGCTTTTGTGTATCTTTGGAATACCAATGAGGAGTTCAGGAATTTCTGGATTGGCTTGTGGGAGAGCATCAAGAGTGCAGTGGTATCTGCGGTGGATGCGATTGGCGCATTTTTGTCTTCGGCATGGGAAGGCATAAAAACTACGGCAGAAACAGTATGGAACGCAATCTCTGGATTCTTTACCAGCTTGTGGCAGGGCATTCAGACCGTGTTTACAAACGTGGTAACTGCAATCAGCACGTTCCTCAGCACAGCCTGGACAAATATCCAGACGACCGCTTCCAATATCTGGAATGGAATCAGTGGCTTTTTCACTTCCATCCTGAGCGCCATTCAGTCGGTGTTCACCACTGTCTGGACTGCGATACGGAATGTGATTACAACAATCACTTCTTCAATCCGCAATACCATCTCCACGATTTGGAATGGTATCAAAAGTACGGTTACAACCATAGTAAACGGCATTTTTTCCGCTGTATCTTCCGTTTTCAATAATATCCTCTCTGCGGTGAGTGGCATTATCTCAAACGTAAGGAATGTCATCGTGAGTGGATTCAATGCGGCAAAGAGCTATATTGTTGGACTTGCCTCTCAAGCCTTTGGCTGGGGTAGGGATATCATTTCAGGGATTGTGAATGGTATCCGTTCCATGATCGGTTCAGTGGTATCCGCCGTATCAAATGTGGCAAGCACAATCCGTTCTTACCTTCATTTCTCTGTGCCAGATGAGGGGCCGCTTACCGACTTTGAATCCTGGATGCCGGATTTCATGTCAGGACTTGCGAAAGGCATTGAAGATAATAAAGCTTTGATTGCCAGAGCCATACAGGGTGTATCGGACACACTTGATTTATCGCATGCCGTACCGGATATGGAAGCAAGTGTATCCTCATCTTTTTTGTGAAGAAGTGAGTAAATATCTTTATATCCAGAAAAGATGAGGATAAAAATATCGTGAGGATAAGCCACATTATCCGAATGTTAGGATAATGTGGCTATACTGATATGAGGAAGTCAATAGATGGGTTATATGCCATCATCCAGGATAAGTTTCCGGAAACAGAAAGTTCCAATGCGCTCTACCTTT
>NZ_JBQHVP010000027.1:0-44752 GCF_052064435.1 Blautia sp. HCP3S3_B11 | reverse complement strand
ACCAAAGGATTGTATTTATGCCTTTTTTATTGGCTGAAATATTGGATTTTCAAGGTTCAGCACACCTTATTGGTGTGGGAAGTTTGAGTAAATAATTACTGTCAGCATCCGTTATTTCACTTTAACAGTTTTTACGGTACTCCATGTGGAATAGTATTTTTTACCGTTGGTTGTTTTATAAGTACGGATGCGTACATAGTAATTTTTTTTCTTAGCCAGATTCTTAAGGGTTACCTGTGTGGTTTTTCCTTTCATTGTCAGAGACCGTGCATTTTTCATATTCTTTGATCTGCTGTACTGGATTTCATACCCGCTGACAGATTTCGCAGTACTCCAGGAGACTGTCATTTTTCCTCTGGCACTGGATTTCAGGGTGAGTTTCTGCGTATTAATCGGACGTACTGTGATCGTAAGTCTGGCCAGATCCATTGAAAAATAATTCTTTTCCCCTGTTGTAGTGATAATAATCGTAGCTTTTCCCGGTTTCTTTGGAATAAATTTATCGCCGGAGATTTCTACGATGCCAGGAGCATCAGAGATGCAGGTTATCTTCGCATCTGTCTGAATCTTCTCCATAATATCCTGTTTTCCGCTGCCCATATCCACAGTCTTGTTTTTGGCCTGAATTTCAGGAGAAGCTGGTTTGATTTCGAAACTTGTGGTAACAGATCCGGTATATTTTCCTATACCAGTGATGGTCACTTTTGCAGTTCCGGCATTTACATTATTGCTGTAGGATAAGGTATAATCGGTTCCTTCTGTCAGTTTATTCTCCAGCCAGGCAACGATTACATCCGGTTTGTGTGCAGTACCATTGTAGGTTTCTTCATCATCCATAACAATAAAGTCGCATTTTCCGACAGAAATCTTATCTTTATTTCCATCATCCTGGGATTTTTTCACGATCTTAAAAGTAATTGTCAGGGTGCCTGTATAATTTCCTTTTCCTTTTACAACAGCTGTTGCTGTGCCAACTTCAATGTTATTTTTATAGGAAACGGTATAATCGCTTCCTTCTTTCAGAGTTTCTGTTTCTGATGAGACCTGAACTTTTGGTTTAATCTCAGAACCGGTATAGGTAAAGGTATCTCCTCCGATTCCCACTGTGTAGCCGCTGATATCTTTTGGTTGTTCTGTATTTGTTGTATCTTTGTAAACAACATTAACCGGCTTTTCAATCACGCCCGTATAGTCGCCCTTTCCTGTAATAACCAGAGTTCCTGTCTTTGCTCCGACACTGCCTCTGAATGTTACAATAAAATCTACAGATTTGGTCAGAACTTTTCCATCCAGTTCCACAGTTACAGGCGGCATTTCGACTCTTTTTTCATAGTGTATTGCATCGCCGGAAATCGTGACTTTTGCTTTACTGAGATCTTTTGTTTTGGCATTTGCTTTTTTAATCGTAAAATTCAGAATGATAAGACCATTGTAAGTTCCTTTTCCGTTGATATATGCGATTGCAGTACCAGGTCCGTCATTTCCTACATAGCTGACTGTATAATCCTGATTCAGTTTCAGTGTTTTTTCTCCGAATTTTACGATGATATTCGGTTCTACCGGATGCCCCTCATAAATGACCGGATCCTGCTCCAGAGATGCCACACATTCACTTAAGAGCGGCGGAATGATGTAAAACTGTCTCTGAATCACATCATTTCTGTAGTTTCCCATACCCTCGATCGTATTCCAGGAATGTCCCGGCTTATCGTTATATTTATAGGTAACTTTGTAGTCTTTTCCCTCTACCAGAGTTTTATCTCCGTCTTTTACTACATATTTAGGTGTATAAGCAGTTCCTTCATAATAGTAAAATGGTCCCTCCGGATCTATGACTGTACAGTTTAAAAATTCACGGGGTGCGATGGTAAATGTAGTCTTGCAGGTTCCGGTGAAGCTTCCTGTTCCGGTAATTGTTATCTCCGGTTCTCCTGCATTTACAAGATCTTTGGAATATGTAACAGTGTAATTCTTCGAATCGACCAGTTTATTGTTTACATATACATGGGTAACTGTCGGCTTGTGTTCTTCTCCATCATACACGTAATAATTTTTTGAAAGAAGCACATAAGCATTGCTGATGTCATCGTTTCCTTTCGTCTCTTCTACAATCTTGAATGTTTTAGTTACACTTCCGGTATAGTTTCCCTTTCCGGTGATCACGACTTTGGCTGTTCCGGCTTTTATGTTGTCGCTGTAGCTGACTGTGTAATCGGTTCCTGCAGTGAGGACTTTTGTTCCATTTTTTACTGTTACGGATGGTTTCTTCTCTTTTCCGTCGTATTTGAAAGACGTTGCTGAAAGAGTTACTGTGCATTTGCTGATATCTGTTTTCTCTGGTTTGCCCGGTTTCTCCGGTTTGCCCGGTTTTTCAGTCGGAGCCGGAGTGATTTTGAAAGTGGTTGTGACATAGCTTGTATAATTTCCGGTTCCGCTGATTGTTGCTGTAGCGGTACCTACATTTTTGTTGTTTCTGTATGTAACCGTATAATCTTTATCCGGAACCAGCGTCCTGTCTCCGTCCTTAACTATGAAATCCGGTTTCTGTTCCTTGCCATTATAGCTGACAGACTCCTTCGCCAGCGTAACTGTGCATCCGTCTCTTAACCTTTTCCGATTGATCGTAAAGTTATTCTTTAAAGTTCCCGTATAACTGCCGATTCCTGTTACAGTAGCTGTATGTGTTCCTGCATTGGTGAAGTCACCATCATAGCTGACTGTATAATCTTTTCCTTTCTGAAGATCCTGCCATTTACCTCCTGAAAGAATCTGGAGAACTGTTTTCGGCTTCTGTTCCTTACCATTGTAAGTGAAACTATAAGGAGAAAATGTGATTTTATATCCATTATTATTCAGTAAATGCATATCGATATAAAGATCAATATTTAAGGCTGCTTCCGGATTATATTTGGGAGCGATCGTCAGAGTTACCTTTCCTGATTTTTTCGTTGTGATCACTGCATGATTCTCATCTGTCTGTTTTACAGATAAGATACTTTCATCAGAACTGCTGACCACGCAGTCATCCAGAGCCTCTAAATCACTGCTCCAGTTCTCATGCTGCGTTTCCCATTCTATTTCATAGCTCTGTCCGTTAGCAAATTCCTGTCCTGATTCCAGTGCACGTTTGGAATTTCCTTTTTTATAAGAAACTCTGCCTATTCCTGTTGGAACTAATACACTTCCCAGATCCTGATTACAAATCTTGCACTTTCTGGTGACTCTGCCATCATTCACTTTTCCGTAAACATACTGATGACCATTGACGATCTTCACTGCACGTGTTGCGGAAAGAGATGACAGATTGATCTCATAAAATACATTTGCGTTATCATGCCAGGTATACCAGATCAGCTTTCCATTGATAACAGAAGGCGCACAGTCTGAAAGGTTTCCGGTCATGCTGTAAGTACTTCCCACCCGATTTCCATTTCCATCCAGCATGGTATAGTAAACCGTTCCGCGGTTCGACCACATCAGTATGAACTGATTACTTCCTGTCTTGATCAGATATGGTGTGGATGCACTGTCTTCACCGGAATAACTGGTAAAATATTTTACTGTAGGTGTTGTACCTGATTTTGCTACAGAAGCTACGAATACATTTCGGGAAGAATACATTCCGCCACTGTCATAGTTTCCTGCTGTCAGATATGCAGAATCTGAATATTCAAATCCCCCCACAGAAGCCCCCGTATAGTTTCCTCCACCTTCCGGAAAATCCATAAAGTGAATTTCTTCACAGCCATTTTCCTGTGATTTCGGTGCAAATTTGCCTTCACTTAAATCTGAAGGATATTTCAGGAGCACAAGTGCTCTCGGGTGGCTGTCACCCTGGTCAAGCCCCACAAGTTTTCCATTGTCAACCTGAATAAACTGGTTGAAAGAATGGGTAACATAGCCGTACTTCGTGCCAAGCGCACTGCCATAATGATCTGCCAGAGTCATGTTGGAAGTATCAATGGAAAATGTAATATTCGACTGATGATTCCTTCCATCAACCGCATATGCATACATGGTACGGCAGGTTCTTACATAAAGATAGTTTCCATTCATTGTCATTCGCGCAGAGCCATCCTCAAATGGATGCACAGTATTGATTCCCTTCGTGCTGCTGGTAAGGCTGCAGGAACCCTGTACTTTCCAGTCTTTGGAATATTTGGTTACACGGTAGACTTCTTTGTTATCGTCCTGGCTGTCGTTATTCTGTCCTGTCAGAATATAATAATTGCTGCCACTTTCGTAAAATGCACCAAACAATGGAAGTGCAAGCGGAACGGTTACTGTCCGCTGAATGTTATAGGAGTTGTCGTAATACTCTACCAGAACCTTATCATCAATCGCCCCTGCCTGAACACGCATCAGCCCGCCGTCCGGGCTGGTTGTCAGATAAGAACTGATGCGATGACCATACATATCGTAATCCTGTGCTTCCACACTGTTTCCGGTGTACACGTTACAGGTGGTCTTTACATTTGGGTCTGCTTCTATGTCTGCTTCCACTGCTGAGTCCTTCATTCTGGCTTCCAGAGTGGGGTCCACAGGACCTGCCACCACTTCCTCTTCTGCTTCCGGAATTTCTTCCTCTGAGGAAAATTCCTCATTTTTTTCTTCATCGGAAAATGTTTCTTCTCCGGTGCCAAATGCTTCTTCTTCGCTTTTTTCTGTGCTGTTCTGATCTGTGAGAGTTCCTGCCGGATCAATAGTGTCTTCCTGTATGTTCTGAGTTTCTGTGTTCGCTGCATCTGTGTCCTCATTTACCGCATCCGGAATCTCTACCTGTGCCGGAGCTGTCTCTATTGTAGCCGGACCGGAAGAAAATTCTGCTGCGCTCACGGCAGAGGTTCCAAGCATACACACTGAAAGAAGAATTGATAACGATTTCACTGTGTTATTCTTCATAGACGGTTCTCCTTCTTAAAACTGCTGAATTTCTTTTTGTGTAACTGTCCGTGATCTGATTTTTACATTTTGGATTTCAGTGTAATCTGTGCCGGACCATGTCCTCCCATCGGCTGTATTGGTCCAAAATATACGATTACTTTCTTTCCAGGCATAAGAAAGAACTGAAAATCTGACAGATTCATTTTCATAATGTAGGAATATCCTCTTTCAGCAACTTCTTTCGCGTATTTGGTTGCGATTGTTTTCTTGACATTGCTTGCCTTTCCTGCCACTACATCCTGGATTCCCAGTTCTTTTCCGTCTCTCAGTCTGTAAGTTTTTCCATATTCATAGGCATAGACGGCAGTTCCAACATACCAGTTTACTCCATAGCGGAAACTGATATATCCGTTCTGATTATAAGATGCACTGCATGTTGTATGACTGACAAATGCACGTTCATAGCCATAATTTTTGCTGCTCTCAAACCAGTCAAACAAACTCTCTCTGTTTTCCTGATCTTTCTGATAGTCTTTTTTCAGTGATTTGTTGATTTTTTTCACCGCTGCACTGCTTCCCTTTAACTGTGGAAGTTCATATAAATAGCTGGCACTTACTTTCTTATAACTTTTCTTCTGTGTTATTTTCTTAATCGTGTAGGTAGCTTTGGAAGCTGCGGATACGGTAACTGTGCTCTGTGCACACCATGTAAACAGTAAAGTAGCTACCAGTAAAACTGTCATGAAATATTTGCCTGCTTTTTTTATCTTCTTCATTTTCTGCACTCCTTTTCATTTTATATGACTTTTTTATTTTCTTTTTCTTATGTCTTTTTCGAATCTTTTTACTTTTTCTTTTTCACATACATCTGTTATCTGCTTTTTATCCCGGCTGGTATCTGTAATCTACCAGATCCATGAGAAATCCCGTAATAAACTGCTGAATATAGCCGGAAAGTTCCTGACAGGATTTTCCTTTTGCATTGTCTGAAATTTCCTCTGCTGCCTGAAAGAGTGGTTCCAGCATTCTTTCACGTTCTCTCAGCGAAAGTACCTCCAGCTCTTTTACCGCTGTTTTCTGGCGTTCTTCCATCGTTTCAATCGCATAGCGGAGTTCCAGGCAGGTTGTGGTCAGATATCTCTGGAACTGTTCACTGTGCTCTTTTTTACAGTTATCTGCCACATATTTATAGCATTCCAGCTCTTTTCGCAGCAGTTCAATATCTCTCTGATAAGGCTTATCCATGTTTCTCACCTCCCGGCTTTGTCTTTGGTTTCTTTTTTATTTCTTTTATTGAATAGTCAGACTGAAAACTTTCTACTCCGTAATATTATTTAAAAGTTATGGTTAAATACATATAGAGATTTTTCTTTGGATTTTTCAGATACATACCAATCTGGAAGTCTCCTTTTTTGCCACACAGTTTAAACGTTCCATTTCTTCCAAGCTCTTTATAGTAATTTTTGCTATAATTATAGGCTTTAATATTATGTTTCTGAATCTGCCATCCTTCTGAATTCATTGCCTTCATAATAAATCTCACATTTTTTCCTTTAAATTTGTCATAGCTAAGATTTACATTTCCTGTTTTGTCAAAAGCACTGCCTTTAATGGTGGTATTTCCAATTTTAATATAAGAGATGGGATTTTGATATTTTACAACGGTTACTTTAACGGTATAAGTCTTTTTTCCTTTCGGAGTTACATAAAAAGTGGCTTTTCCTGGTTTTACCGGTGTCGCAGAAAGAGTTGTGTCATTTCCTGTCTCGTCTTCTTTTTCTATAATTGCAATTTTAGGATTGCTGGATTTAACCGTTACTTTATCTGGACTCATTGCATAAACAGTTCCAATCAGCAGTTTATTGCTGTGATTAAAAGGTGGCTGAAATGGAAGAATCAGATTTTTGGAAAGTTCTACCGAAAATGGCATCTGTTTTTTTGCATATGTCGGAATTGCTGTGAGCAACATCACAAATGCGGCAAATAAAGCAATTACTTTTTTCCATGTTTTTTTCTTCATAGCTTTTCTCTCCTGTCTGTGTAATTTTTTTGTTATATATGATGTTTTTTGGTTTTACTGTGATCTTATAGTTTCTATGTTGTTTTTTGTGAAGTATATAGATGTTGTAACATCTATATAGATTCAAAAAAATTATTGCCGTCCCCACAGACCACAGAAAAATCAGTCTGTGGGGACGGGATTAAAAATCAGTTATACGATTTTAAAATATTTCTTAACGCTGCCGGAATATCTGCCTTTGAAAGTAATTTTTACTGTGTATTTACCTTTTGCTGTTAAACCTCTGCTGTAAGTTACTTTATAATAGGAAGGACTGATCACTTTGCCGTCACTGCCGATTACTTTTACGGTTGGTTTCTGTGCGTAGCCGTTGTATTTGTATTTTGTTTTGGATAAACGAATGGTTTTCGGGCAGTAAATTGTTTTGATTGTTCCAGTTTCACCGCAAGCGCATCTTGGAATGATTGTACCGTTCTCTGTAAGTGTAGCTTTGGTGATTTCATTTTTCCAGCTGTGGGTATGAGTCTGAAGCTTAAACTGATAATTTGCAGAATTTCCTTTGTATACTACTAAATAATAATCACCAGCATTTAAATCTATATCAGATTCCAATGAATCGTCATTCCTATCCCAAACTGAAGTCATAATGCCGTCTGCTTCTTCATATATTTTCCACCGGACATCTTCTTGTGCTCTTCCTATCACTTTAACAGTTTCTTTTTTCGGAACTGTAAATTTATACCAGTCATATTCATCATTAAGTGCAAGCTGACCTTTATATGTTTTATTTAATGCAATTTGGTTTGCATCATCTGAATTATTATTAGAACCGCCCTGATCTTCTACAAATGATTCATTTGCACTCTTGTGTCCTAATGTAAAAGAATATGCTCCAGTTGTCCCCTCTCCATAACGATCTATTGAAATATAATAAGTTCCTTTTGTTAAATTCCATGAATATTCAAAAGAACCTCTCTGACTCAAACTATCAATCTTACAAGCTCTAATATCTAATTCTGTTCCAAAATCATCATATATTCTCCATCTGACATATCTCGTTCTAAAAATACCTTTAATGCTAAACAACCCAGCCTCATTTAATGTAACTTTATAAAAATCAGCATCATTATTATCTGATAATACTCCTGTATACTTTGTATTTAATGAAATAGATGTCGCATCATCAATATCACTTCCAGCCTCTGCATTAAGTGTTGCGTCTTCCTCCCCATCTTCAACTTCTGGAGCAAATTCTGTTACTTCTGCATTTTTTGTAGTTTTTTCTGTGGTGTCTACACTGTCTGTAAACACATCCTCTGTAGTAGCTTCTGTCGTTACCTGTACTGCATCATTTTCAGATCCGCTGCTAAATTCTGCTGCCATGGCAGATGCTGGTGTGCTGACACATAATGCCGCTGCTAAAATGAGTGATAATACTTTCTGTTTTTTCATAATCTCTTTTCTCCTTTATGTGTTTTTTATTGTTTTCACTATATAGACAATGTGAGTTTCGAAAAAGTTTTAAGATTTTTAAAATTTTTTCGATTTATTTTTTTCTGTTCTTCTTTTTTCCCAAAGCCTCCTTTGCAGACATATTTTTTTACTTCTATTATAGATTTTAAATTATCTATAATCAAGACTGCACAGAGGAAAAATGTCCTATATTTTTAAGGTATTTTTCCCCTTTCACTATACTGACAAGTGAAACTGAAAAAAGGTTTTATATTTTTGGAAATTTTTTTTATTTTTTTACAACGATATAAAAGAATGCTATAATATACCCAAAATGCAAAAAGTGAGGTAGAAACAATGCCTGTATTTAAAGATAAGTTTCATTTAACTCCTGAGCAGAGTTTATTTCTTGCAAAAAAGAAATGGGACGAGAATGTATATTGTGGTATGAAAATGGAAAACAGGGCTGTAACCTTTCCTCAGACACAGACTATTTTAAACGGTGTAAACGTACCTGATGTACAGCTTGATGATATTCAGGCTATTCTGAATATGCGTGATGCGTGGAAATTTTTGCTGAGTACTGTAAAAGAAGATATTACTTTCGAATACTGGTGTAAATTGAATGAATATATTGCAAGAAACGAAGCTCTCGAATGGGGAAAGCTTTGTACCGGAAGTGTTGGTATCTCCGGAACAGATTATGAACCGCCTGTTCCAGAAAAGGAAAAAACTACGCATGAGCTAAAATTCATTTATTCCAATGCAAATGCTTCCGCTACTGATAAAGCATTAGAATTTTTTACCTGGGGAGCAAGGGGACAGTTTTTCTGGGATGGAAATAAGCGTACAAGCCTGATGCTTGCCAATAAAGTTCTGATTTCTGCCGGTGCCGGTATTATGACTATTACTGATAAATATATGGAAGAATTTAATTCCCTTTTACTGGATTTTTACAATACAGGAAATTCAGACAAATTAAAGCAGTTTTTGTATGATAACGCGATTCAGGGAATAAAACTATAATTGGTAAAAATTCGATACGCCCCACATCGGGGGGGGTGGAAGAAGTTCAATTCTCTCATCCCCTGCTTCTAATGAGTCGGAAAGCTAATAAAATCAATGCTTTCCGGCTCTTTTGTTCGTTACTAACATCCTTCCGAATACTGCTGGCAAATAACAACCATTTTGATATCATTTCATAAAATCACATACCGTCACGCCATCTGAACCTGACGGATACTCGTTCAATCCATAAATATTGCGAATCCAGCCGGACCAGTGTGCCTGTGGATCATAATGTTTTCCATTAATAGTTACCCAGCAGTGATCGTACCCTATTATTACTTTTATATTTTTATATCCAACTTCCTTTGCCATGGCCGCAAAAGCGCATGCAAAGGAATAACAGTTGCCAGTTCTTGAACTTAACATTTTCAACGCAGTTTCCCGATACCATCCCTTTTTACTTCTGTCCGGATCATCCCCACCATAGTTAAACTTACTCCAGTCTGTTATGTAATTCCAACATGCCCGGAGCTTCTGTTCCTGCGACATTCCAGGATTTGTTATAGCTGAAACGGTCTGCATAACTTTCATCTTCAAAAGAGCATTTGTGTTTTTCTTTGCTGCACCACTTGCTGTAAAATATAGCTGTCCATTTTCACGAAAACGCTTCTGATAGTATCTTCCTTTAGAATCAGCGTAATATAGATTATTCTGGTAAATGAAAAGTCGCGGGCAAAAGGTCAATTTCTAATACCAAATTATTAGAATATCATAACATAATATAGAGAAAAGCGAAAAGTTTCTCCACGCATAAAGTGAATGAAAACTTTTCGCTTTTCATAGATTTTTACTTCAGTTTATTCCGTTCAGAATTAATATCTTTTAAGGCACTGTAATGTTTAGTTAATCGGATATTCGCAATTGAAGCAGGGGACTTACTTGATTCGGTTAATTTCGTGACAAGCTGGCCTCCTTATTAAGACCTTCAGAACTGTACGGATCTCCTATTCCCACATAGATCAGAGTATTCGTATCTGTCAGGCGAAGCTGGTATCCGATATAAATATTCAATCCAAAGTCTACTTTGAAGTAATATCCATAATCTGTTTTGATAACCTCGTCAATCGCCGCACTCCAATTCACGGTTGATGAATCAGAGCAATAATATTTGATTGTTTTTCCTGAAAACTCCACTTTGGACTTATCCTGTTCTGAATCAGTCATATACCAGGTACCTTTGACAAGATTCAGACCTTTAAGGTCTGCTGCTGAAGCTGGAATCTCTTCTACTTTCTTACCATCTTTCAGACGGTAAATAACAGCCGTCCCGTTCTCGTTTCCTGTTCCACATCCATGCCAGGTAAAGTAATAAACAAATCTTACATATCCGTCCTTATTATAAGTCTCCTTGCATTTGGTATTTGCAAAAAGAATCTCTGTCTTTTTATCCAGATAGCCTGCCTTCTTATCATCAGAGAACTGTTTGAAGAGATCTTTTTTTAATTTCAGATTCTCGGTATAGTATGATTTTAAAGATTTGTTGATTTTCTTTACTGCTGCGCTTTTTCCCTTTAACTGTGGAAGTTCATAGGAATAAGTTGCGCTTGATTTCTTGTATGTTTTCTTCTCCTGTATCTTTCTGATCGTGTATCTGGCTTTCGATGCCGCCTGAACGTTCTGTACACTTCCCAGACTCACCGTGATACAAAGAGCACATATCACTATCATAAATCCGATTATTTTACTTTTCCATACCCTCATTTTCAATTCTCCCCTTTCAGGCAGCTAATAAATAGTAAATTTATATCTGCCGATTAAAAATTCCTACTTTTTATTATGCACCATCAGAACGATATTTACAAGTCTTTTGCTTTAAAACATTGATATTTATCGTTACTGTTGTTACTGTTCACACACCACTATCCCGCGAGGTGTTTTGGCATGAATATGCCAAAATCCCGAAACATACAGCGCGGATTTATGCGATTAGCATAAATCCTGCGCATCGCGAAGCGTGTTGCTGAGAACGGAGTGAACAGTAACTATTTATCTGCTCGTTACTTTATCCACCGTACTCCACTTAGAGTAATATTTCTTACCGTTTACAACTTTGTAAGTACGGATGCGGATATAATAGTTCTTCTTTGAGCTGAGTTTTCTGAGTGTCATGCTTCTGGTATTGCTCTTCACAGTAGCACTCTTCGCATTTTTCATAGTTGCAGATCTGCTATACTGAACCTGATAACCACTGACAGATTTTGCAGCTTTCCAGGATATTTTTATCTGACCTTTTGCACTGGATTTTGATGTAACTTTTCCGGTATTCAGTGGTCTGACCGTAATTGTAATCTTTTTATCCGAAGCTGCATTATAGTTTGCTCCCTGCTCTGTGGAAATCGTAATAACTACTTTTCCAGGTTTTAATGCTATAAATTTATCTCCGGAAATTTTCACGGTTTTCGAATCAGAAGATTTATATGTGATCTTTCCATCAGTAGTGACTGATTCTGCGATATTCTGTTTTTTACTGCTCATTGTTATAGTTTTTGAAGATGCATCTACAATGGCATCTGCGCGGGCAATCTCAAAAACTCTGAGTACGCTTCCCGTGTATATGCCTCTTCCATTGATATAAACAGTCGCTTTTCCTGCATATGTATTATTATCATAGATTAAACTGTAATCCTGTCCCTCTGCCAGTGTTTTCCCGTTATCCAAAACGATTACTTCCGGTTTTTTCTCCGTTCCATCATAGATGAGATTCTCAGCCTTGATTTCTATCTGGCAATCTCTGATTTTAACTTCTTTCTTGCCATCTCCCTTATTACCTGTGTCGTCCTTGCTATCGGTGTCGCCCTTATTACCTGTGTCACCTTTACTGTCATCATCATTTTTTTCGTCAGCGGCAGCTTCAATCGTGAACTTCACACTTAAAACTCCGGTATACTTTCCGATTCCCCTTACTGTCACTGTGGCCGTTCCCGGTTTGATATTATTTGTATAGGAAACCGTAAAATTCTCACCTTCCTTCAGAGTCTTTTCCCCGAACTTAACTGTCACTCCCGGTTCAATTTTTTTGCCTGTCGCCTGGATGGAATCAGATGAAAGAGTAATCTTACAATACTTCATGTCCCTTGCATTGATATAGAACTGTTTAGAAATACTGCTGCTATCATAATTCCCCATTCCTCTGAATGTTACCTGCGCATATCCCGGGCGGTCATTATATCTATAAGAAACCGTAAAATCTTTTCCCTCTGTCAGCACTCTGTCTCCGTCCCTGACTGTAAATTCAGGAGTGTATTCCTTGTCCTCATAGAAATAAATCGGATCTTCAGACACAGAAGCCTTGCATTCGGAAAACTTCACCGTTTTGATTGCATACTGTTTCGTAAGCGTTCCCTCAATACCACCTTTTCCTTTCACAACAGCCTTGACTACGCCTGCATTTACCAGGTCACCTTCATACGTTACATCGTAATTGTCCTTAGAAACTTCTTTCCCATTTTTATACAATTTCACCTCAGGTTTATGCTCAGTTCCGTCATAGACAAAACTATCCTGGGAAAGTTTGATACTGTACTGCCGGCTCTCCAGCATTCCGGCAGAAATATTCACATTCACCGCTGCTGCCGGATTATATTTGGACCGGATTGTCAATGTTGCTGTTCCTGATTTATGTACAGTAATATCTGCACTGGTCGTTCCTTTCATATTCACAGATACCACATCCGGGTCTGAACTGATCACTTCACAGTCGTACAGACGCTCTCCTGAAGCTGTAAAATTCGCGCCACATTCCACAGAGTAAGTAACTCCCGGATCCAGGCTGATATCTCCGCTTAAATATGCAAGACCACCATTTTCTTTTTTGTATATCGGATCCAGAGATACCGGCACTGCTGCTTTGTCCTGATCCTGTCCGCATACGGTACAGCTTCTGGAAATCATTCCATCTTTCACTTCTGTTCCATAAGAATATTTGTGTCCATTCACGATTTTCACCGCATTGGCCTCAGAAAGATCAGATGCGTTAATGTCATAAAAAACATTAACGTTTTGTTTCCATGTATACCAGGATATTTTTCCGTTGATCACGGTTGGCTGACAGTCTGAAAGGTTTCCATCCATAACATAGGTTGTTCCGGACTGCTGTCCGTTTCCATCCACTGCTGTATAGTAAACCTTTCCCTGACTGGACCACAGCAGGATAAAACTGTTGCTGCCTGTTTTCACCAGATGGGGAGTTGACGCACTGTCATCTGTTCCCCCATAATTGGTAAAATATCTGACTACCGGGTCACCGCCATTCTTGGGCACTGCTGCTATGAATGCATTTCTGGATGAACCGGCACCATCTGTATCAAAGTTGCCGGCCACAAGCCAGCAGGAATCAGAATATTCAAATCCTCCGGCTGAAGTTCCGGTATAGTTGTCGCCTAGATTACCGCCTACTTCCATAATATCTGTCTTGGCACATTTACGTCTTTCCATCTCTTCACTGGAGACGTAATTAAAATCCGGAACAAATTTACCTTCGCTAAGATCAGCACTGTACTTCAGCATTACAAGTGCCCTGCTTGGAAAAGCATCGCACTGATCCAGAGTTGTCATCTTACCCTGATCGATCTGTATAAACTGGTTAAACGAATGACTTACATAGCCTGTGTCTGCATAGCTGATATCGGTCTTCTTATCCACTACTGTCATATTATCTGCGTTCACAGAAAAAGTAACATTTGCCTGATGTCCGCCGTACATCACATGACAGGTTCTTACATAGAGGATATTTCCGTTCATTGTCATTCTCGCTGAGCCAAAGTCAAAAGGTTTCTTTGTATTTTCTCCGTAAAGGCTTGCTGATCCCTGTACCTTCCAATCTTTGGAATACTTTGTCACACGATATACTTCAACTGCATCATTGTTGTCAGGATTATCCTGTCCTGTAAGGATATAATAATGATTGCCACTCTCATAAAAGGCACCATATTTTGGAAGTGCCAAAGGTACCGTCACTGTCTTCTGGATATTGTAATCGGTATCATAGTACTCTACCAGCGTTTTTCCATCAATAGCACCAAACTGTACACGCATGATGCCCCCATCCGGACTTATACATTCATAGGAATCTACACAGGATCCAAATGTGGAATAATCCTGATTTTCCAGATTGCTGCCATTATAAACCTTACAGGTTGTCTTCACATTAGGATCTGCTTCCAGCTCCGCCTCTACTACAGCATTTTTGTATCTGGCAGCAAGGGTACTGTCAACACTTCCCGGGTCTTGTACTTCCGGAATTTCATCTGTCCCCTCATCAGCAGAAAACTCATCCAGTAGCTCTGCATCAGAGAAAGGCTCTGCATCCTCCTGTGCATTAAAAACTTCCTCATCGGTACTGTCTGTAAGTACATCAGGCTGATCTGCATCTGTCACATTAGAATTCTCCACTGAATCGGATTCTGATGCATCAGTCACTGAAGAAGGTCCGGAAGAAAACTCTGCTGCACCTGCAGCAGAATTTCCTAACATACACATTGTCATCATCATAGCTAAAGCTGTTACCTTTTTGTTCTTCATAGTTTTATATCTCCTTTTTATAAGTATAATTTTGCATTTGCACGTTCTTTATATATATCCCAGGCTACTAATGCAATCGGAATACATGGAAGTCCTACTGAAATAACCAATACAATTCCGGCCGCTCCCAGAGCAAAAGCAATGTCAAATAAAAGCAGTGGTGTCAACAGATATCCCCAGGTAAACGCAGCCGATGCAATTTTAATTGCTTTCGCAGCTCCACCTGTTATAATCAGGGCAATGATTCCTATAACCAGATAGATATCTTCCAAATGACTTATGCCATGTCCGGTGATTGTTTCCAAAAGTACTACCAGTCCAAATAATGCTGCCATTACCATTGCGGCAATTGCCTTAAATTTAAAAGTAAGTTCCGTATTTCTTAAATAGTTTTCAGCTGCCTTTGTTTCCATAATTAAATTCTCCTTTTCATTATCATCTTATTTTTTACATGTAACACAGTCTCAGCTAACTCATGTCATATTTCTTCCCTTCTTTCTGTATGTTGTTTTTCTTGCCTTCTACTCTATAGACGAGCGAAGTGGTAAGCAGGTTTTAAGTTTTTTTAAAATTTTTTTATTTTTTTACTTTTTACTGCTTTTGCAGATTACGTCTTTCCTGCTTTCTACTCTATAGACGAATGACACTGGGGACAGGTTTTATATTTTGGAAATTTTTTTTTATTTTTTTAAATTTTTTCTGATACAAAAAGGCAACAAAAAAGACCACCGGCCTGGGATAAGCCGATGGTCTTAAACGATCATTTGAAAATGATTCAAAGATATGTGTTTTTATTTTGTTATGGATTTTGTTTTAATAAATATATGTATAACGTTCATTGGATGCTGCAGATTTCAGTGTTTTGGAACCTGATTTACGGTAAGCTACAATTTTATAATAATAGTATCCACTTTTTTTCAGAGACTTCTTTTTATTTTATTTATCCTCAATCATAATGTGTCCATCTGTTTAGTCAAGCGGATAGCGGATATTCGCAATCAGCTGAACATGTTAAAAAGAGAATCCAGGGAATTGCTGTAACTGTCATAGGAACTGTTTACAATAGACTCAATCTTTTCTACAACCCCTACGCCCACAAGAAGACATATCACCAATGCTACAATAACCAGCAGGATAATAATGATCCAGAAAGCATATACTCTCTTATCTTTGTCCATATTGGTAACTGCAGTATAGGACGCATATCCCACAAAAGGTGTCAGCCCAATTGCATATACCAGACCCAGAGTAAAGGCAACAACCGTTGCAATACTTGGGGAAATAATCATCAGTACACATATTACTGCAGTGATCAGCAGATCAAACACTGCCTGAACCCCTACTACGGAGTACATTGCCTTTGGAGCTGCAGAACCGCCAAATGCTTTTGTCATCATAGTCATAATCCCAACTTTGACCATATCAAAACCAATGGTAGCAATCAGAGACAGTACGATCAGTGTCAGATATGGCATCTTGATATCAAAGAAACCGAAGTATCCATTGGAGGCAGATGCGATTTTCCCTGCAGTCACCATAGACAGGATCAAAACAATAATGGTTATAAATATTGCTTTTACAGTGATAAAGCGAAGTCCACTTTTGCCAGTGCAATCGCCAGACATTCTGACAGCCTCAGATACAGGTCTCTTTAATACGCTGCCGGCTGCTCCCAGAAATGTTTTTGCACTTCCCAGTGCCTCCGTACCTTTTTCCCTGGCCCATTCAGCTTCTCTGGATCCTCGCATGTTGCCCTGCTGGTAGTTCATATTCTGCTGGTATTGCTGTCTCTGCTGATAATTAGCATTCTGTTGGTAATTGGTACTCTGCTGATACTGTTGTCGCTGCTGGTAATTAGAATTCTGCTGATACTGCTGTCCCTGCTGATAATTAGAATTCTGCTGATACTGCTGTCTCTGCTGATAGCCGGCATTCTGCTGTTGCTGTCCCTGCTGCCGTGCTGACTGGCTATGTGTTTCGGTTTTCTGATTCTGCTGTGAAGCTGACGGACCTGTCTGTAAATCTACAGGTCTAGGCTCCCCTGTCTGTTCTTTTTTTACTTGCTGCGGTTCAACCTTTGCCTGCGGCTGCATCTTTGGCACACTCTTTGGCTGCTGACAGGTGCAAATTTCTCCTTCTTCCAGTTTTCTTCCACATTTTGTACAAAACATATTCTTTCCTCCTCTTGTATTTCTTTATTCTTTCTTCTCCCACATCAGTCAGGCTGCCGGGTCACTGTCCCATTCAATAATGTATCCACTGATTCCACGGGAATTTCCCCAGCCCGGATCCCAGGTATTTCCTTCCATATCAGAGTCATTCCAGGTATTTGCCGGATTTGATGTACAGAGATAATATTCCGCTGAATTCATAAAGTCCGGCTGTCCTTCTGCAAAGCTGGTATAATCCCAGGCTTCCCCTGTAACCCAGCCCCAGGCTCCGCTCTCATTTTTCTCTCCGCCCAGCCAGCAATAATTATCATCCGATTTTTGATATTTAATTTTGTTCCACATTTCGGACAGAATGCTGCCAAATTTTCAATCTTTTTTCCACAATTTGGACAATATATACCTTTTTTCTAGTGATACCAGTACTTTTAAGACATTCCAATTACCTTTTCCTCCTCTCTTCTAATCTATAGACGATTGAAAATAGAAAAAGGGGGTACATTTTTTAAATTTTTTTATTTTTTTCACAGTATGTCAGGATGTTTCGTACATGGACAGGATTTTTCCGTTTTGAACTTTCATATGCAATTGAAGTCCATTAAATTTTAACGGCAGGAATTCATCCCTGTTATAATAATTATACATTGTCTGATCTGTGCTTGTATCTAATTCTGCAGTATAATATTTTGTCTCCGGAGTTATTTGAAATGTTGTTTTTTCCCGGGGCACAAAGCTGCTGTTCTGATAATATTCATCAGAATTCGCATCTGTTACTTTGTGATATGACCAGTCAAAAGTAATATTGTCATCATTATACTCTACCCCGCTGATCACAGCCTTTCCATAAGAATTTCCATCTATGGTCATCTCCTGGGTATTGATCTGTGATGTATAGTAATACACTGTGTTATCCACCTGCCCAGACTGGGAAGCAGCTTCCACCTGTGCTGTCTGTTCCGGTGCTGTAAAGCAATTGTCTACCACGAAGGTATCATTCATCTCCTGAGCTGTTATTTCTTCCCTGTTCAAATTAAACAGGAAGGGAAGGGAAACATCCTGATAAGCTGAAATATTATATTGCTGTATCACGCTGTTAATAAAGTTCTCATCTGTATCTGCATTGCCGGTAAAGTAACTGGTTCCATCTACTTCACATGCTCCATTCATAGCATAATTGCCTGAACTTACATAATATAGTTTGTGGGTCATCTGTAATTCGTTATCTGTAACCTTCACTATAGTATTATAATGAGATCCAGGACCGGCGCTTCCATGATACATTCCATAACGGCACAGATAAAAATCTGTTCCGATCCGTTCCATTCCAATCTGCTCTTTTACATAGGATACAATCTCATTTAATGCACTGCCTGGCATTTTCAGAGTCTGTCTCTGAAATACCTCCTGATCTTCTATCCCATATAACTCCAACACCAGTACTCTGTTCACTTCCGGATCCGGTGGCGTAACATCATACTCCCAATTTTCTTCCTTGGTACGCAAAAGTAGTAGTTCCTGACTACCATCTCCGCCAAAATCTTCTATATGACATCCAAGCATAAGATCCTGTTGATATGCACCCTCATAAGGATGATACTTCAGCTGGGAATTATTATCTATAACCTGCAGATTCTCATTCCTTACATATTCCTCATAAAACTCCTTATAGATTTCCTCTTCTGTTTTCGGTATCTCAGCTTCTGCTTTATCCCCAGTATCTTCTTTCTCTTCTTCAGTGTCAGCAGTTTCTTCTGTGCTTTCCTCTTCTTCCGGTTTCTCTGCAACCTTTACTGACGGACCTTCATTGTCCTCTGCTATATTCTGGATCACAGGAATCTTGTCTGCATTTTTTACCACTCCATAGGTAATACCGCCACCGCCTACTACACTGGCAAGAATCACTGCTGCCACCTTCAGCCCTGCATGTCTGGCTGCAGTGCCGGCGGCAGCTCCCGTAGCTTTTGATGCTGCTGAAGCGGCCTGTGATGCATTATGTACCGTTGATGCTGCCTCTGACGCTCCACTGCCAACTCCTGTGGATGCCGTATGTGTCGCTGCCTGAGAAGCCATATTCTCTGCATGATTTTGAACTGTCTGTCCTGCAACTTCTTGTGCAGTGTGTCCTGCATTCTTACATATCTCCTGTGCTGCAGTGCGCTGCAATGCTGTATGCAGCGCAGTCTGCAGGGTATCCAGCTCGGCCGCTTCCACAGATGTGGATTTTCCAAGTCTGTACAGCAGATATACAAAGAAGGTAAACGGTGCAACATTGTACAGTTTGGTGCCTTTCTTTTCCAGATCCAGTACCAGTTCCTTTACTTTTTTTCGTCCGTAATTCAAACGGCTCTTTACTGTATTATCACTTACCTCCAGTATCGAGGCAATTTCCTTTACAGACATGTCCTCGTAATAGAACATTCCCAGGACTACTCTCTGGTCTTCCGGTAGCTGGTTCAGGATCTCCATCACCAGACGGCGGACTTCCTTTTCATCCATTGCCAACTCCGGATTCTCGTCAATACGATCAGCTTCTATATTCTCCTCAAAGGACAAAGCCTCTGTTTCTTCATTTCCCTCATTGCCTGCCATAGCTGTAAAAAACACAGGCTTACATTTCTTCAACCAGTCCTTGGCTGAATTATTGGCAATGGTTTTCAGCCAGGGCTGCAACTTGCTTTCATCCTGCAGCTGATCCAGTCTGGTAAATGCTTTTACATAGGTATCCTGCAGTAAATCCTGCACAGTATCCTCATCATTTTTGATCAGTATCTTCAGCACTCTGTAGACTGCACCGCTGGTCTGCTCATAAATTTCAGCCAGGGCTGCCTGATCCTGTCTTTTCGCCCTGTCCAGAAGGCTTTCCTCCCTTGTTACAGGATTTCCACAGTGTTCACAGAAACGGGCGTCTGCAGGAAGTTCTTTTCCACATTTTTCGCAAAACATTTTTTTCTCCTAATTTATACAATAAACTAATCCTTACAGTGGAATATATAATCCCAAAGAGTTTTCCATGGATAAAAGCAATTCCGTATTGTAATCGATAGCAGCACTGTCTACGGTACGTCCATCGATGGTAATACCGGAATAATTAGCTACCATAAAGCTGTCAGGAGATACATTTCCATTATACCAAGGCATAGAGCTGAAGTATGATGCCAGTTCCGGGTTATTAAACTGTCTGCCCAGACGTGCAAACATCTCATTACGGATAAAGCAAAGACCCTTATTGCTGTAACCTGCCAGCTCTTCTGCTGTCAGTTGTCTGAATATACTGTCCGGACATATATAATCCTCACTGGTACCTGTTACAGTTCCATCCTTATAGAAATCTGACCGTAATGCAGTATTTGTTCTGGCAGGAACCGGTGTTGCTGTTGGCTCAGGAATTGGAGTTGCTGTTGGCTGCGGTGTAGGACTTGAGGTCGGTGTTGTTGTTGGCTGTGGTGTAGGACTTGCCTCTGCTTTCTCAGATTTTTCTTTCTTGGAGTCTTTCTTTAAATCCTTCTTGGCTTCCTTTTTGGAATCGCTTGTATTTTTTTCACTTTCAGAAGTTTCTCCCAGACCCTCTACTGTATATTCTGTAAGTGGTTTCAGGTTACATCCGTATGCAGCTTCCAGGATTTCCATTCTTGCTTCGTCATAGGAAATTTCTACTGTATCGCCGTTGCTTAATTCTTCCTCAGGCTTTACCTTCATATCCTGTTCCAGATTGTAACCGATAATCTCTCCTGGGGTTTTTCCAGAGTATTCAAACATTTCCTCATAATTTTCATCTATATCCGAGCTTTCCAGGCTGCTACTTGCCTCTGCTTTTTTTCTGATGGCTGCTTTTGCTTTCTTTTCATTCAATGTCAGATCCTGACATTTTTTCTCAAGCTTATCTCCATCTATTTCCACAGATATGGTTGCGCCCTTATCGTTACCGGTCAAAGTAATTTCATAACAGGATTTCAGTTCAACAGCCGGTTTATGGTTCAGATACAGGAATACTCCCCCTGCTCCTGCAGCAACTCCACCAACTACCAGACCTCCTACTAAAACTCCTTTTTTGCCCTTTTTATTCTTTTTTGTCGGACGTTCTTTTTTCACCTTTTTCTGCGTTTTCGGAGATGACGGCTGTTGTGGCCATTCTTCCTGTTCCCATTGCTGTCTGGAATCCAGCTGCACGTTCCACTGCTGACCATCATCCTGCTGTGGTTCCGTCCACTGCGCAGGCTGTATATTTTTCTGATTTTCTACTGCATTTACTTTCATACCACATTCCGGGCAAAAAACAGCGTCTTTCTCCAGTTTGCACCCACAGTTAGTGCAATACACCGGTGCCGCCTCCAGCGGACATCCACAATCCATACAAAATTTTGCAGAATCCTCGCATTCTGCTCCACAATTTGGACAAAGCATCACTAATTCCTCCCTCTTTCCTGTTTGCTTTGGTCTGTTATATGTTTTTCCTTGTTTGATTTTTTCTCAATTTCCCCCTGATTTTCCCTTTCGAGAACTGGTACACTCTGCGGTATGCACTGCATAATCCGCTGAAAGACCATCCACAGCTGTTCCCAGGGAATTGGCAGGTTATCAATTGTATTTTTAATCAGTTTTTTCAGGATATCATCATTCATCTCATCCCTCCTTCTGATATATAGACGATTGAGGGATGGAGTTGGTTTTAAAAAATTCAAATTAATTTTAGCAAAATATTTTTTTCAATTCAATACGTCTTACTTTACATAAAATGATTTTATATATTTTTTTCTGTTAATCGTCATTTTTCACGAATAAAAGCGAAAAGTTTCTGTCGCTTAATCCTCTCCAGAAACTTTTCGCTTTCTTGATTTTCTTATTTTTAAGGGCTTACTCATTCACCGGATTCACATGAACCATACAGTGTTTTACATCTTTAAAATTCTTCTCTATACTATGATGAACATTTTCCGCAATGTCATGTGCCTCATCCAGAGGAATCGTTCCGTCTGCTGAAATTTCAATATCCACATACATCTTGGAACCGAAAAGTCGTGTCTGGAGAAGGTCGATTCCCTTCACTCCTTTCACTCCCATGATTACTTCTCTCATACTCTCTTCTGTTGCCTCATCGCAGGAATGGTCAACCATCTTATCAATTGCATCTCTGAAAATATCCACAGATGCTTTCACGATCAGTACACAGATTGCCACACTGGCAATCGGATCCAGGATCGGGAAGCCAAGTCTTGCACCTAGGATACCGATAAATGCACCAACAGAAGACATTGCATCTGAGCGATGATGCCATGCATCTGCCATCAGTGCGCCAGAGTTTATTTTCTTCGCAGCACTTCTGGTATACCAGAACATCCATTCCTTCACTACAATAGAAACAACTGCCGCAATCAGTGCCAATGTTCCGGGAATTGCAATGCTTGTTCCTGAAGTACTCTTAATAATGTTCTCAATTCCATTCATACCAATTCCGATACCGGTTGCCAGAAGTAACCCGGACAAAATAATGGAAGATACACATTCCATCCGCTCATGTCCATACTGATGCTCCTTATCGGATTTTTTGCTGGATAAATTCACACCGACTATTACCACGAAAGTACTTCCCACATCAGATGCTGAATGAATCGCATCTGAGATCATGGCACCTGAATGTGCCAGAATTCCGGCAAGTAATTTAAATAAGGAAAGTAACAGGTTTACTGCAATACTCACACCTGATACCTTCATTGCCACCTTATGTTCCCATGCAGGCTCTTCCTTCTTAGCTGTCGTGTTACTGTTTGTCTTGTCTGACATTGCTGTCATGTTTAATTTTTTTGTCTGTTCCATAACCAGGACCTCCTAAATTTTCTTTTCAAATATATAAGCTTTTGTACTTTCCTATATTTGAGTTTACAGGTTCTTCTTATGTCACATACATTGCGCCACAGTCAGAAAACATATTTCCTTTCTGTGACTTATCAAAGTGCGGTCTTACAGGGGTCTTTTTGTATTTCGGAACTGCACCTGTCTCAGAAAATCCTCCTAAAAAAATCCCTCTAAAAGAAAATCTTTCCAAAACATACTTTTCAGAAAACAAAAAGACACACCTGCGGAACATACACTGTCCCACAGATATGTCTGAAAATTTTCATATCTGCTGCCGCTTCGCGCGGCCCGGCCCCACGCCCTCGAGCATCTCGGGCATCGCCTGCTCAGTTTGTACTGTTGATCTCGCATTCTGTTGAATGTAATGCAGTGCAAAGAGAATATAAATATTTTTTCTGATAATACACTATAATATATCGGTTAGTCAAGCCAAATGTTATTGAAAATTTTTATCATGATGAAACAATATTCTGCAGCCACACACCCTTCTTAACCAGCACAAATCCAATCACACACTTAATCAAATCCGCCAGCTGCACACATGCATAAATCACAAGCACATGAATTCCTGTATAACGACTCAGCACAAACGCGATCGGCACACTGACGCACCAGATAAACACACTGTCAAACAGGAACGTAATAATCGTCTTTCCACCGGAACGCAGAGTAAAATAGGTTGCATGCAAAAACGCATTCTGCGGCATAAAGAATGCAGTGATCATAATCAGATACTTCGCCAGCTCCCTTGCCTCATCATTGGTATTATAAAGCATTGGAAACAGCGGCGCCATAACAAACATCACCATTGCCACACAGGTACAGCACATCACTGAGAACGCAATCATCTTGTTATCTGTGTCTCTCGCTTTCTTCATATCTCCCGCTCCCAGAAGCTGTCCTACAATGATTGCCACGGAATCTCCCAGGGCAATAAACACAATATTAAACACATTGTTGATGGTATTGGAAATATTCAGCGAAGCAACCACATTCAGCCCTCGAATCGAATAACACTGAGTCAGCATCGCCATGGCAGAAGCCCATAAAGTCTCATTAAACAACAGCGGTGTACCCTTGACCAGAATCTTCTTTGTCAGATTCGCAGGAACCTTAAGCGTGCTGTACAGCCCCTTTGCAAATGCATTCTTCTCCGTATGCCTGTGTGTCCAGCTGATTACAATTGCCGCCTCCACATAACGGGACAGCACAGTTGCGATTGCCGCACCTCTCACACCCAGTCTCGGGAAGAAAAACACACCATAGATCAACAGATAATTAAACAACAGATTCACACAGATTGCCACAACCCCTGCTTTCATTGGAAGAACAGTCTCTCCGCACTCTCTCAGAGTACTGGAATAAATCTGCACCATCATAAACGGCGGCAGTCCCAACAGCATAATATCCAGATACTGCTTTCCATACTTAAGCGTATCTGCAATCTGCTGCGCAGTACCCTCTCCCTGAAGATACATACTGATCAGATTCTCTCCAACAGTCAGAAACAGCAAAATCGTCCCGATTGTCAGAATCACAGCCATCCAGAACTTATACCTGAATGTCTGCCTCACACCCTCATGATCCTTCTGTCCAAAGTACTGTGCCGTAAAAATACCTGCTCCGGATACCCCTCCGAAAATACACAGATTATAGACAAAAATCAACTGATTCACAATGGAAGCCCCCGACATCTGCTCCGTCCCGATCCGTCCGATCATAATATTATCCAGCAGACTCACGAAATTCGTGATTCCATTCTGGATCATAATCGGAACAGCCACAGCCAGAACCATCATATAAAACTTCCTGTCACCGATAAACTTCTTACGAAACGATGACCTTTCTTTCGTCCTCTCCATAAAACTTTTCCTCATCCTTCTTCACAAAAATAGACTGTTCTGAGACAGCCCTCGCCTTAAGCGTTGTATCACTTACATTACTATAAAACTTCCAACATTTCAAGCCCATATCAGTAAATTTATACTACCATTTTCTATTCCGTTTCTGTTCCGTTTTTTCTCCACTCCATATCCGATAACGCACTTCCATACTATCATTCACAGTCCCAGCCAATTCACAGCGAAGAAAAATAAATGTTTTTCTTCGTGTCCCCTTTGAAATCATTAAAAAAGCTGTCGCTTTCCAAATAAATGAGGAAAACGACAGCTTTTCAAAAAGTATTTGCAAGCCTATTTAATAGCACCCTCAACCATACCATTCATAATCTGCTTCTGAGCAAGCAGGAATACGATGATCATCGGAATCATTGCCAGGAGTGCTGCAGTAAGGATCAGATCCCACTGCTTAACATAAGAACCAACAAACGCCTGTACAGCAACCGGAAGAGTCTTAACCTTACCATTCTGTCCTAACATCAGAGAAGGAAGAAGGTAATCGTTCCAGATCCACATACCATTCAGAATAGTAACAGTAACAATAACCGGTTTCAGAAGCGGAAGGATAATGCGGAAGAAAGTTCCCTCAGGAGAACATCCGTCAATCGCTGCAGCTTCTTCCAGTTCATATGGAATACCTTTAATAAAACCAGTTAAGATAAATACTGTCATAGCACCACCGAATCCACAGTATGCAAATACAATACCAGGAATAGACTGAAGCATGTTGATTCCAAGGAATTTACCTACATCACGGAATGTAGAAACCAGAGGAAGCATAACTACCTGGAAAGGAATTGTCATGGATGCGATAAATGTCATGTAAATAACGGTAGACCATTTTGTCTTGTTACGGCAGATAACCCATGCAGCCATACCGCCGAATAAAGCAAGTAATACAAGGGAAACAACTGTAATGATCGCAGATGTTCCGAATGCACTCCAGAAACTGAAGTTGGAGTTGTTGACAACGTTTGAAATATTAGTCTTAAACTGTGCAAAGCTTGCACCTGCAAAGCTTACAGGGTTTGCAACAATACCGTTTGCATTCTTAAATGTATTAATAAGTACCAGATAGAAAGGAGATAATATGTACGCTGCGATAACAATCGCAACAGCTGTAAGCACTACCTTTGGAGTTTTCTTCGTAACCATTACATTTCAACCTCCTTCTTATTGGAAATTCTAACCTGAATAATAGATACAGCAGCCAGGATAATGAAGAACAGAATAGCTTTCGCCTGACCAAGTGCATAATTGTTCTTGGAGATTGCTGTATTATAAATATTCAGAGCCAGCATCTGAGTACCGTTTGTCAGATAGTTTCCGAAGAAACTTGCAACAGAACCTGTACCATTTGTCAAAGCCATGTTAACATCGAACTGTTTGAATGCTGATGTTAAGGTAAGGAATGTACAGATTGTAATTGTAGCTGCGATCATCGGAATCTTGATCTTAAATAATGTTGTAACTGCATTTGCGCCATCGATCTGAGATGCTTCCAGTACATCTTTAGGTACCTGTGTCAGACCTGTTACATAGATCAGCATGATATAACCTGCATACTGCCAGATATAAACAACGATGATAGCCATCATAGCTGTGTTTGTCTTTGACAGAAGTGAAATATTATTTGTCATCTTGATCAGTACGTTATTAAATACGAACTGCCATACATAACCAAGTACGATACCGCCGATCAGGTTTGGCAGGAAATAGGAAGCTCTGAAGAATGAGAGTCCCTTAACCTTAGAGGTACAGAGTAAGGCCAGCATAAACGCTACTACATTTACCAGAACCATGTTCAGAACTACAAACAGAATTGTGATGATCAGTGACCAGAGAAAACTTGGTTCATTGAACATTGCCTTATAGTTTGCAAATCCTACAAATCCTGTCATCTTAATTCCATTCCAGTCTGTAAAGGAATAAAACACACCAAGGCATAATGGAATAATAACTGTTACTACAAATGTAAATAACAATGGAAATACAAATATAAAGTTAACGATGCTTCTGTGATGTTTTAATGTCGGGAATAAATACATTCCCAGTAAGATGCCGATTGCACCGATGATCAGCGCCGGACCTCTCCAGCCTGCTCCGCTTCCGGAAATATCCTGGATCAATGATGCTGCCAGTAAAATAATACCGGCGATCAGGCATACCATGGAAATTGCTTTTTTACTAGCACTGTTTGTATTCATTTTGCCTTCATCCTTCCTATTTCTTATTTCAAAGCAAAAATCAATGCGTCTTAGACTTTTTTGCGTACCTGGGTAAAGGTCTGCCAGACCTTTACTCAGGTATGCAGCGCAAATAAAAGTGGGCGGCAACATAAGCGCCGCCCGTTAAGTTTCAATTATTAGTTTGCATATGCACCCTGGATAACCTGTTCCAGTGTCTTAACAAATCCGGCTTCATCAAGGCTGCCAGATGCATAGTCAGCAAATACCTGACCTGTATAGTTCTGTGCAAGACCTTCTTTCATACCAAGCCAATGCCAAGCAGATGTCTTTCCGGAAGATACATAATCAGTGATTGTCTGAGCAAATGGATCATCACCAACGATTGTGCAGGACTTGAACGGACTTACGAAACCTGCTTCTTTAACAAGAACTTCCTGAGCTTCATCTGTTGTCAGCCACTGAAGGAATGCTTCTGCTGCTTCTACATTACCATCTTTATATACTGACCACCAGGATGGAGAGTTTGTAAGGATTGTATCAATTCCGTCTTCAAATGCGTATGGAATCATACCAACTTCGAAGTTACCAGCTTCTTTATAAGCATCTGCATCATCACCTGTCATAGTTGCACCGATCCAGGATCCCTGAGTAACGAATGCATATTTACCGGATGAGAAGTTAAGGATCTGCTGATCATATGTACCGGATACAAGGAGTGCAGGATCTGAATACTGATTCAGAAGACCTACAAAGTTAGCGAAATCTGTTAAACGCTCTTCGTCAACCTTACCGCCATCATTGAGCATGTCAATGTATGTTGTATCATCTCTGTCAAGACCTGCATCAAGGTAGTTTGCAAATAAGTGGTTACCTGTTGACCAGTAAAGGTTAACTGGTTCTGCTGCATAACCTACAACTGCTGTCAGTCCAAGTTCATCTTTCTTGGAATCAATTGTCTCAAATGCTTCTTTGATTGCATCAGGACCTGTTAATGTAGAAGGATCAATTCCTGCTTTGTCAAGGATGTCTTTGTTATAAGCAAGACCGATTGCTTCTGTTGTATATGGGAAACCGATTGTACCCTGGCTCTCATCAACATAAGCTGCATCTGTGTCAGAAGCCCATTCCTGATCACTCATATCTACTAAAAGGTCTGTCCAGTTAGCGAAGTCTGTAGCACCGCCGTTTACGAAGATGTCAGGCATGTTATCTGACTGATAGTATCCTTTCAGAGTACCCTGAATATCGATTCCGCCGCCCATGGATTCGATTTCTACTTTAGTTCCTGTTTCTTTCTCATACATTTCAGCTAATTTCTTCAGCTGAGCGTCAACTTCGATCTTACCGTTTACAAGACGAATACTGTCACCGTCTGCTGCCTGTACGGATACTGCTGCCGGAACCATTGATGCGATCATAGATACTGCTAAAAGTGTTGCAAATACTTTTTTCTTCATTTTCGTCACCTCGTCATTTTTTTAACTGTTTCTTTTTACCTTTTGCGCATAAGGTTTTTTGATAGTTGTATAATACCACTTTGTTTCTGAAATAGCAAGACCTTTTTCGCATAAGTTTGAATTTTTTTATCTTTCTTTTTCGTCATTTGTTAAATATGCACAATTTCTTTTTTCTATCTTATTACACTATGTCTAAAAAAGTGCTACTTTGAGGTCAAAAAAGTGCATACTCTTTGAATTGTATCCTATGGCTTGTGCCTGTTTTTCCTTCGTCAGACAAGTAAAAACTTCTGCGCAGAACATTACGGAATAATTTCCTGTAACATAATAAAACAGCATTTCAGGTTCTGCACCCGAAATGCTGTTTTATTATGTCTTATTCATTTTGTATCCATTTATGCTGCCTGTTCTTTTTTCTTACCGGTAACTGTAAGCAGATGACTTTTGATCAGTACCGGACGTACTGCATTGTAGATCACTGCTACCAGGATCACAGAAACAACTGCATTGAATAATGTCGCTACAGCACTCATTTTTGCAAGTGCCTGTGCCAGTTCCTGAGGCTGTCCGAGAATATACTGTTTGTAGAAATATCCTACGATCGGATCTGCCACAACATTAAACGCAAGACCTGCTACAGAAGCAATCACACTCCATTTGAAAACATATTTCTTATCTGTACTTTCATTAATCTTTGCAATCTTATGTGCTACCAGACCTGTGATCAGGCCAATACAGAATTTCAGTACAAATGTCTTTGGTGCGCCTGTGATATATACAGGATCCATCAGGTCTGCGATTCCCATTCCGATGGCACCGGATAATCCGCCGTATACACCGCCGATCAGAAGTGCTGCCAGTACGCAGAATGCATTTCCGATATGGATGGATGTTGCATCACCGCCCGGTACAGGGATCTTAATCTGCAGGAATGTAAAAGATACATAGCATAACGCAGCCATAAGAGCTGTCTCTGCAAGTTTTGTAATTGTGCTGTTCTGAGTATTCATAATAACTGTCCCCTCTCGTATAATCTGATAGAATCCAGGTTCATATCAATAAGCCAAACTACCTGCCTGATTCTCGTTATCAGATATTCTCTCATATTGACACATCAATACGTTGAAGTTATCATACGCGAAATGTGTCATTATTTCAATGACCAGTTTTTTAAATTTTTTAGAGGTCAGATTGAATATTATGAAAAAAAGCCCTCCGTCTGCATGCTGTTCACATGAAAACAGAGGGCTTCATTATTCTATTTGTGTCAAGCGGATATTCGCAATTCGGTTAAATCCTTGCTACGCCTGATTTTCTTGCTGCTTCTGCTACAGCTTTAGCTACAGCGTCTTTTACACGTGGGTCAAAGGCTGCCGGAAGAATATATTCCGCTGTTAATTCTTCGTCACTTACCAGACCTGCGATTGCATATGCTGCTGCAACTTTCATTTCATCGTTAACATCTGATGCTCTTGCGTCCAGTACACCACGGAAGAGTCCCGGGAAGCAGAGTACGTTGTTTACCTGGTTCGGATAATCAGAACGTCCTGTGGATACCACTGCTGCTCCTGCTGCTTTTGCTTCGTCAGGGAAAATCTCAGGTACCGGGTTTGCACATGCAAAGATGATCGGATCTTTTGCCATTGTGCGGACCATATCCTGTGTCAGTGTTCCAGGTGCGGATACACCGATGAAGATGTCTGCGCCTTTGATCACTTCTGCAAGAGTACCTTTCTCTTTGTTGAAGTTTGTGATCTTAGCCATCTCTTCTTTGATCGGATTTAATCCTTCTCTGCCTTCGTAAATCGCACCCTTTCTGTCTGTCATGATTACGTTCTTAAGTCCCATAGACATTAACAGTCTAATGATGGCGATACCTGCAGCACCTGCTCCGGAAGTAACGATCTTCACTTCGTCAAGCTTCTTTCCAACAAGTTTCAGCGCATTGATAACACCTGCAAGTGTGATAACGGCTGTTCCATGCTGATCGTCATGGAAGATCGGAATGTCGCAGCATTCTTTCAGTTTCTTTTCGATCTCAAAGCATCTTGGCGCGGAAATATCCTCAAGGTTGATTCCACCGAAAGATCCGGCCAGGAGGCTTACAGTCTTAACGATCTCATCAACATCTTTGCTGCGAACGCAAAGCGGAATGGCATCTACACCACCGAATTCTTTAAAGAGCACACATTTACCTTCCATAACAGGCATACCTGCTTCCGGACCGATATCTCCAAGTCCCAGTACTGCAGTTCCGTCTGTGACAACAGCAACTGTATTCCAGCGTCTTGTCAGCTCATAGCTCTTATTTACGTCTTTCTGAATTTCAAGACAAGGCTGAGCAACACCAGGTGTGTAAGCAAGGCTTAAGGCATCTTTGGAATCTACTTTGGCTCTTGATACAACCTCAATTTTACCTTTTAAATCATAATGCATTTTTAAAGATTCTTTTGCGTAATCCATTTTCGATTTTGCTCCCTTCTGCACTCTTTTTTTGAGACGCCTACATTGTAACATTTACTTTGCCAGGATGCTACTGTTTTTTTTATTTTAAATTGACTATTTTTTATCAAAGTTATAAAAACAGCATTCTCACATTTTTGTTTATGGGAATGCTGTTTCAGTTATTGGACTTTGTTATTTATTTTCATCAAAATGTACTTCCGCACTGGCAACTGCACACTCGTCCAAGAGCTGCTTAAAGGTCTTAGTCTTTGCCTTTTCTTCGTAATCGTCGGACCAGTAGTATCCTTTCAGTTCGTCCATGTATTCGGTATAATCGCAGAGGTATACGTATACTGTGGAAATATCTCTGTCTGAAATGGCAACTGTGTTGGCAGTTCCTGTGAACTTTCCAAAACTCATAGGTTTTCCATCTGCATCCAGAATAACCGGGAAATAATCCGCGGTGTCACCACTTTCATTCATGGTAATCTCAAACGGTGTCTTAGTCAGAGATGTGACTCCGTTTCCTTCGCTGTCTACAGCCTGAATCTCTTTTGTTACTGTCTGTGCATCATTTTTTTCTACAGGAATTGTGAAGTCCCAGTCTCCGTCCACCCACCAGTTTTCATATTTATTTGGGTGTTTATTTACATCCGGATAAAGCTTTGTATACTTATTATACATTTCCTGGTCGATCAATCTTAATGTTTCCTGCTGTTCTTCTGTGAAATTCTCATAGTCGTCTTCGTTTAAACCTGCATCTGCCACTGCCTGGTCACGTTCATCTCTCAACTCCTGTAGAATCTCAGGTGTTGTAGTTTCTTCTTCAGGTAACATACCTACTATCTGAGGAAAACTTAATTTCATGGTAAACTGATCCGGAACTTTGATTTCTTTCAGATAATCTTTTTCGTCAGGTGCTCCTTCTGCGACTGCGTCCTCAATAGTTACGTTCTCTGCATCCTCTATTCCAATTGCTGCTGCCATCTCCTCATTTGTAGCATTATACACATCATCAATTCCTTTTTCTTTCCAGAATTTTTCCCAGGCTTCATTAAATCTTTGCTCCCCTGCAAAATCATAAGTGAATTCAGTGTTGTCTATACGCAGCACTCCTGCAAATGTGTGATCATCAATCAATTGTCCATCCAGCGGAGCATTCACCAGCATATCGCCATCATTAAAATCACATTTCATCCATATACTGCCATTGTTCAGATTGATCCATGGCGTTCCGTCTTCTGTCAGAAGAGTATTCGGAATTTTTTCTTCCATGCTAATGATAAGGGATATGTACAATGCAGTATCATTACAATATACTTCTGAGACAGTAAGTGTTGTACCATTATAAGTCTGGCTCCATTTACTACCCGTATTCTCATTTTCTTTATTATCAGATTCTGTTGCATTGGTGTTCATGTTGTCTGAGGATGTGTTCTGTTCTTTTTCATTCTGTGTGCTGCCAACTTCCGTACTGCTGTTTTCATCCTCTAAAGGTGTCGCATATTTGCTGAAATTCCCAGAGAATCCAAGGGAATTGCCAATGCGCTCAAATACATTGCCAACCAGTGGAATATTTTCTGCAAATGCAGGATTTGTAATGCACACTGCAGAAAATACTGCTGCTGCCGCTGTCATGCCAAGTGCTGTCTTATAGACTGTTTTGAATTTTCTGTGAGATTGCGTTGAATTGCTATTATCAGCAAACTCTCTGTCATCCTGACTATATTTGTTAATTTCCAGACTTTCGACTTTTCTATTTTCTTCGCTATATGTATCCTTTGCACTTTCCTGTCTTTCAGAAGCAGCTGCCATCTCTCTGATTTTTGCAAATGCCTCATTTTTTGCTGCTTCCGCCTGTTTCGGCAGTGGGAAATCTGCCTGCAGAATTTCTTCGATTACATTGTTTGCATCATTCTCCATCTTTTTATCAAAATTAAACTTCTTTGCCATTCTTACTTCATCCCTTTCTTACACTCGCCGTCATGCTTCCTGCTGATACCGGATTTTTTTTTAATATACCATGTGTGTTTCCTTTGTTTTCTTTCCCCGGCTGATTGGTCATTTTACTTCCTGGCATGTACTGTACTTTCTTTCGGTCATTCTCCTCTACCGGTGCATATTCCTGCTTTAACTGTACCCGCGCTCTAGCGAGTCTGGTTTTTACGGTGTTTTCGTTCATATTTAATATAGAAGCAATATCTGCGATCCGAAATTCCTCTACATAATACAGAACCAGTATGATCCTGTAGGATTCGTCCAGCATTCCAAGCATTTCCTTGAACTCAAATTCTGCAATGGACATGTCCTGTCCGGGGACTTCCGGAAGTTCTTCGGCTCTGCTGAAGTTTTTATAATGTCTGTGGATTTTATTGCATTCATTAATCAGAATACGGATCATCCAGGTTTTGAAATGTTCCGGATTCCTAAGAGTATGTATTTTTTCAAAGCAGGTAAGTATGGTATCCTGCATGGCATCTGCGGCATCCTCATCATTATCTAGGATTCCCCTCGCCACCTTGTACATTGCCAGAGAATTCTTTTCCATCAGTTCCAGAAATGCATCCGCATCTCCTGAGATGGAGCGCTTTACCAACTGTATCAAATGCTGATCCTCCTTGCTTAGAGTTTTATGTGTTACTGTTTACTTCATATCCAGTAGCTCTTATGTTTTTACAAATATGTTTCATTCGAATGAAGCTTTGTTGTTTTGTTTTACACTTATTAGATGGAGAATTATAGAGAAAAGTTTCATATCTTTTAAATAAATTTTCAGATGCCAGATTTTTTATATTTATTATAACTTCTCGTCCGCATATAATTGTAATACAAGCAAATTATAATCCCTGAATTTTCCTACAAAAAAACCGACACATTTCTGCACCGGTTTTTTTCACTCATAATCTTTCTTAACGTTTTCTTTTTATTCTTCAGCATTCAGCCTCTTCTGATACATAGACTGGAGCAGGAATTTTCCTGTCTCTGTTTTGAATACTTTTTCCAGCATGTTTCTCACATTGTTTCCGGAAAAATTACTCTCATCTGCATTTACCAGATAATCTGCCTCTATCATGATCTGATAATCAATACCGTCGATTCCGGTTATTGTATGATGATGACTTACAATATAAGAAACACGATCTACAAATTCTTTCGGCAGATCTGAATCTGCGAAAAACTCCTCTATCAGTGCCGCACTTTCTTCCTCCTGATGCTTACCGTTGGCATTTCCGTATTTTGCTCTGCAGAGAGGGCAGGCAATATCATGGACAACTGCAGTTACCTCCACCAGTTTCTGCTGCTCCGGTGACAGATTTTCGCCTTCTGCGATTGTTTTTGCATATGCGTATACTTTCATGAAATGATTGATGTCATGAAGATCTCCCTTGGAATACTCTACCATTTTCTTTACAACTTCTGCTACTGTCATGCTTTATTCCTGCCTTTCTCTTACGAATATAGTTACTTGTTCACTCCATTCTCAGTAACCAGGGTTATCTTATTCTGAAAAACAGCAGAATCTTTCGATCCTGCTGTTTACAATTATCAATTATTTGCAGAGTTCCTCTGCCATAGCCTCAATCTCTGCTTCGTTTGCTTCGCTTAAGGAAGAAGTAATCTTTACATTATTTTCAAGCCATATAATATTTTTGCTCTTTTCAAGCATTCCCTGCATGATTCTTGCTGCAGCAGGTGCCCAGCTTCCGTTTTCAATCAGTCCGATGGTGCGGTTCTGGTAGTTGCGTTCTGTCAGATTTTCAATATAAGTACGCATGAATGGGAAAATATCTCCGTTATATGTAATAGTTGCAAGTACCAGTTTGCCATAGCGGAACGCATCTTCCACTGCTTCTGCCATGTCATCTCTTGCAAGGTCAAATACAGTTACTTTCGGGCATCCTTTTTCTTCCAGTTTCTGTGCCAGAAGTTCTACTGCTTTCTTTGTGTTACCATATACAGATGTATAGGCGATCACAACACCTTCGCTCTCTACTTTGTAGGAGGACCAGATATCGTATTTCTCAATGTAATGTCCAAGGTTCTCTGTGAGGATCGGTCCATGGAGCGGACAGATTGTCCGGATATCCAGAGTTGCTGCTGCTTTCAGGAGTTTCTGAACCTGAGCTCCGTACTTTCCAACGATTCCGATATAGTAACGACGTGCTTCGCAGTCCCAGTCTTCCTCCACGTCAAGTGCTCCGAATTTACCGAATCCGTCAGCGGAAAACAGAACTTTGTCAGCGCTGTCATATGTAACCATAACTTCCGGCCAGTGAACCATCGGTGCAAATACAAATGTCAGAACATGTTTTCCAAGTGTCAGGCTCTCGCCATTACCTACTACGAGTTTCTTTCCGTCCAGATTCAGTTTTCTGAAGAAATTCTCCATCATGGTAAAAGTCTTTGTGTTGGCAACAACTATTGTGTCCGGATATGCCTTCATGAAGTTCTCAATATTAGCCGCATGATCCGGTTCCATATGCTGTACAACCAGATAATCCGGTTTTGTGCCGTTAAGAACCTCTGCTACATTTGTAAGCCATTCATCCTTGAAATTAGCATCTACAGTATCCATAACTGCGATCTTTTCATCCATGATCACGTATGAGTTATAAGACATACCGTTTGGCACTACATACTGTCCTTCAAACAGATCTACCTGATGATCATTTACACCTACATAATAAATATCATTTCCGATTTTCATGATGTGAATTTTCCTCCTTATTGATCTCCTGTTATTTTTCAGAGATGAAAATTTCTTTTTTATTTCTGCACCTATTATATCCAATTTCTTACTGGAAATCAATAGTATTACTGTCAACTAAATACAATCCTACGATAATTATTACTGTGCACTCCGTGCCCAGTAACACGCTACGCGATGCACAAAATTTATGCTAATCGCATAAATTCGCGCGGTATGTCTCGGGTTTTCTGTGACCTTCGCTCACAAAAAACACCTCGCGGAATACTACAAATGAACAGTAACCGATAATTACTATCCGACAAAAAAGAATATTCATATAAAATAGAAATCCCTACTCGATTCGGTTAACATCATGCTGGCAGCTTATTTTTCTTGCAAAAATTTAGTAAAAAACCGACAGCATAGCCAATTGGTCATAAAAACCATTCCATCTTCTCCCTCACATCTGCATGCTTCAGATAAATAACATTAAATTCTCTGACTATGGGCTCACCCTTCAGTGTAAAAATCCCAAGCTCCGGGTCGCTTTTGGCAAGTATTTCATATACAAATGAGATTCCATACCCGGACTTGATCAAGTCGATGATAATCTTAAAGCTGGAAATACATATATGCCGGTGAAAACGCTCCAAAGATTCATTATGCTCCAGAAGCTTTTCCTCCAGGATAGCCAGCGTTCCAGAGCCTTTTTCGCGATGGATCAGAGTTTCTTTCAGGATCTCCTCTACAGATACTTCACGGCCTGCAAAGGGATGATCCTTCGGACAGATTCCCACAAAAGGTTCCCGGCGATACAGCTGGCTTCCGAACCTGTTTTTGTCAAAAAATCCTTCTATGATGGCATAGTCCAGAGTATTTTGTTCCAATAAATGCAAAAGATGCTTTGTGTTATCCACGATCAGAGTCAGTGCTGTATCCGGCTGATTTAAAAAATCGTGAATCCTGTCTGTGATCACATAGTCACCAATGGTCTTGGTTGCACCGATACGCAGTTCCCGGAGACCATTGTTTTTTATCTTTTCCCTGAGAAAATTTTCACGCTGCTGAACCGATCGCAGATAATCCTCCAGCATCTGTGCAGCAGGGGTCTTGATCAGTTTTCTGTTTTCATAAAGAAAAAGACGGCAGCCATACTCCTTCTCCAAAAACTGGATATGCTGGGTAACTGCCGGCTGGGTAATATGTAACAGCTCTGCCGCCTCCCTGTAATTCATAACATTGCATACTGCCATAAACGTTTCCGTTCTGTAATCTAACATAATCTTTTTGAACTCTCCCACTCTATTGATATCAGATAGTTTTTTCTGTGTAGTTTCCTTTTTCATAAGCATTACTTATCGTATAATAAAAACTCATAAATTGATTTTATCATTCATAAAGCCTATAATCAACAAAAGAAACGCCGTATACATCAGAAAACAGTAACAGCGTTACTGTTCACACGTCACTATCCCGCGAGGTGTTTTGGCATGAAAATGCCAAAATCCCGAGACATGTTTCGCGATACAGAAAACTGGAACCTCGATCATTCTTTTCAGATTCCATATTTTTTCAGATTAACTTTTCCATCCTCTACTTCTATTCCATCTGCTTCCAAAAGCTTTGCCTGCTCACCGGCTCCTCCAAAAGCAAATTCTCCCGCGAGTTCGCCCTTTGCATTTACCACCCGAAAGCATGGAATATGTTCCGGATCCGGATTCTTGTGGAGAGCATTTCCCACTGCTCTTGCCATTCTGGGATTACCAGCCATCTCAGCAACCTTACTGTAAGTCGCAACATGACCTTTGGGTATTCTTTTGACCGCTTCATAAATTCTTTTTGTCGGACTGTCAGTAACCAGATCATAGCTTTCAGAAATCATTCTTTTTATATCTTTCTCCGGTATACTTCCATCCAAAATAAGCGTATTCCAGTGTTCTTTGTTCTGATGATATCCCGCAATTACTGAATCATAAGCAGAACGCCAGAAATCACGCCACTGTGGATCTACCTTTACATTCAGATTAATATATCCATCCTTTTCATAAATCCAGAGAAAAGCCTTTTTACTTTCTCTGGCTCTTACTAACTGCCAGTTCTGGTCATGAAAAGGTTTTTCTTCATATACATTTTTAAATGATAGTCCATATTTTAATGCTTCTTCCCTTGTTTTCATATTCTTCTATTCCTTCTTTTTATATTTATGCACAAAAAAACCAGCTATCATCTAGCTAGTATGGCTCACGCTAATTAGCAACCTGTTTCATTTGTATAAATTCCCATCTACTGCTTTGTCGTCAATCGGCGTAGCCACCGCTACGCCTCATTCCTTCGCCTTGTAGATGAAAATTTATCCAGCATAAATCAGATTGTTAATTAGCGTGAGTCATATTAGTTTTAGTATATCTTCCAAACTACATACATGTCAACATTCCTTGAGAATCAATTTTCTGCGTTGCCGATTGAATTTTGCCACATTGGTGTCAGGCCCTATGACTTGCATTTCGGTAACAAATTTTCAGTTCACAATACACAAGGCTGTCACACCACATAAGCAATTAGTGCAACAGCCTCTTTTCTATTCTCTGATATCAGGCTCACGAAACCCTGCCATCTTTCATTTCGAATACAGTATCAACGATATTCATCGTAGATTTTCTGTGTGATACAAGTACTACAGTCTTTTTCTCTGAAGCCTCTCGCAATGATTTCAGGATGATTCCTTCATTCAGGGAATCCAGATTTGAAGTTGGCTCATCCATAAGAATCAGCGGACTGTCATGTAAGAACGCCCTTGCGATTCCGATTCTCTGTTTCTCGCCGCCGGATAAGGTATCTCCCAGCTCGCCCACTTCTGTGTCGTAGCCTTTCGGAAGTTTCATGATGAAATCATGAATGGATGCTTTCTTTGCTGCTTCGATGATTGCCTCTCTGGAAGCTCCCGGGCTGCCTACCGCAATGTTGTTAGCAATGGAGTCGTGAAACAGGTGAGTTTCCTGTGTTACATAGCTTTCCATGTCACGCAGATATCTGGTTGGGATTTTTCTTACGTCTTCACCGTCTACAGATACTCTTCCCTGATTTACATCCCAGAAACGCATGAGCAGTTTCAGAAGTGTAGATTTACCGGAACCACTGGCTCCGTGGATGCCGGTAATCTTGCCTGGCTCCAGTTTCAGGGAATAATCATCCAGGATTGTTTCATTTTCATAGGCAAATGTAACATTATTTGCTTCTGCACCTGAAAAATTTTCGGATACCGTTTTTATATGCATATCTTCCGGAATTTCTTCCACCATCGGTGTTTCTTCCAGTAAAGACAGAACTCTCTCACCACTGGCCAGTGTCTGATTCAGATTGTTGGACAGACTGGATAACGCTACCACTGGTCCAAATGAACCCATCATTGCAATGGTACAGATTCTAAAGTTGTTCCCAAATAATGAGTTGCATCATTTAAAGCGGGATATGTATTTCCATAATCATCTGTATAACTTTCATTTCCGTTATCAGTATATCCAACACCATCATATCCTCTGTACTCAACAGAATAATCAGAATACAACACCCTTTCAATTTCAAATGTACTGCCGCCACTTCCTCGTACTGTCAATGATGATGTATTAATAACCGTTTTATCTGTAGTATCATCTCCAGGGGTTCCATTATTATCTGTATCTGAATAACCATCTCCCGAATTATCCGGATCAGGATTCTGACCGTCAGAATTTTCCCCCGTTTCATCAGAAGAATTCACTCCTGTCTGATTCTGATTTTCTTCCTGATCTGCAGCATCAATCTGTTCTGAATTCTCTGTCGAACCATCACGGTTTGAATCCTCCGGCTTATCTCCCTTTCCTGTCAGCTGCTGACCACCGGACGTTTCATGAGCTGCCACCATATCAACCAATTCTCTCTTCTTAGCATCTTCTTCGGAATCCTGTCCTGTTTCATCTCCGTCTTTTGGTATCTGATCCTGCGTGTTCTCTGCCCCGGAAATCACCTCTCCCGAAAAACAAAACACCAGATTTCCTCCAACAAGCACCATCGCCAAAAGTACTCCTGGAAGAATATTCTTCCGAAGCTTCTTCATATTCAGCATATACAGAATTCTGTCTTTAAAAACCATACTGCTGTCATTCAGACTTGCCGTCACATAAGGCACCTGATTATCTATGGCAACGGTTCTCAGCAGAAGTTTCCGGTACAGTTTACGTTCTGCTCTGCTGCAGACACGGACAACTTCCGCATCGCAGAGATTCTCAATATCCTTGTCAGCTTCCCACAGCATAAACAACAGTGCCGGATTAAACCAGTACACAGATGCACAGATTCTCAGAAGCATCTTATACCACAAATCCTTATGTAAATAATGCGTCAGCTCATGATGATAAACCAGCTTCAGCTCTTCCGCTGAATATCCAACTGCCGGAAGATACAATTTCGTCCGGAATAATCCCGTCAGAAGCGGCGTACTGAGTCCTGCATTCTGCATCAGTTCAGGTCTTCGGCCAATCCCTTTCTGTTCACACACATCCCGGTACATTTTCCACTTCATCAGATCATTCACCGGAAGACTCATCCGTTTCAGGCTTCTCATAGAAAAATAATATGCACAGATCTCTGCCAGTAATTTTATAACCACACCTGCCAGCCATACGATCATAAAAATCTTTGCAGCCAGCGGTACGATATGTCTGCCAAACAATGCTGCAGATTTTGAAGCAGACTGCACTTCATCTGTCAAAACTGTGTCTGCGGATGTTTTGTCTGTCACAACCGTATCCTGCAGTTTTTTATCTGCAGTACTGCTATCCTCTAAATTTACCTTAGAAGAATTTACATTCGCAGAATCTGCATTTGCCGAAGTTATTCTCTTCGCAGTTATCTTTTCATTCCCACTGCTCTCAATCCCCGGCACTTTGAAATTTATAAGGGAAAAATCCGATGGAAGTCGCGCAGGAACCAGCAGACTCACTGCAACAGCCAGCCAAACCACGTACTTCCATCTTGCTGTAAATCTGTTCTTTAACAAAACAGATAACCCCAGCACAAGAAAAATAACAACTGCGGAAATAATATTAAGCTTCAAAACATGTAATGCAAATTCCGCCATCACTTATTCCTCCTTCTCATCCAACTCCCTCAGAAAATCACTGAGATCCTGTATTTCCTCTGAACTTATCTTCTTTCCCTGATAAAGAGAAGTCACAAACTTCTTAAGAGAATTTCCGTAAAGTTTCTCCAGTACACTCTTACTTTCATTTGCCTGATAATCTTCCTGGGATACCAGAGGCGTATACAGATTCATCTTTCCCTGCTTCTCTACAGAAACGAAATTCTTATTCTCTAATCGGGTCAGCAGTGACAAGATTGTAGTCGGAGCCAGCTGTTTCTTTACATTCACCAGCTTCTCAATCTCCGCCCGGGTCATCGGCGGAGTCCCGTTCCATAAAGCCAGCATAATGTCCAACTCTGACTCCGGCAAACGCTGATATGCTTTTTTCAATAAAATCACCTCATTTCTTCTACAATTGTAGGAATAATTTTATTGTAGCAACCACACAATAATCCGTCAATGCTAATTTATCTCTGTATAATCATTTCCATTTTCATCTGTCCAGGTTCCGTCTCCATTGTCAGTAAAATCAGTTCCATTATCATCCCGATAATAATCTCCATTTGTCGTCTGTGTAACTGTAACCGTATTTCCATCAGAAGACTCCAGTGTATGCTGCTCCAATGTTATTCCCAGGTAATGTGTTGCATCATTTAAAGCCCTATAAGTATTTCCATACTCATCTGTATAACTCTCATCACCATTGTCCGTATATCCTACACCATCATCATCCCGGTAACAATAATCCCCATTTGTTTGCTGAGTAATCGTAAAAGTACTTCCATCCTCTCTCACAAGTGTCAATGTCTCAAGATAAATATTATTGCCACTGTCCTCATCTGTATCCACATTTACCTCATTGGAAGTCTCTGTTTCTCCTGCCTCTGAATTTTGATCTTCATTCTGCTTGTCGTCCTGATCACTTCCACTATTGTCAAAACCCTCCTGTGTATCTAATGCCGGATTTCCCGGATAGGAAATACTCTCCACCATCTCACGCACCTTACCGATATCATCTACATCTTTCGCAAATCCCTTCACCACATAAAGATCACTGCCAACAGAATAAGCCGTTTCGTAACAAGCCGCATACTGATCACTTGCTTTCGCAAACAATGGGGTATCATCATCTGCATCATACTTATAAACACCAACCCAGTCCTTACCGCTCACAAAATAAGCATATGTTCCCTTCATATCCTTCTGCTCCCAGTCAGAACTCACTGGCTGCGGATCAAACTTCTCACTCCCGCCATCCCTGGCCCATACAGCATTCATTCCAGTCATGGACATGCAAAACACCGATAACGAAGCAACAACCGTAATAAATCTTTTTCTGTTCATAAGAATTCCCCTTTCGTCATTAATTGTAACTCCATTTTTATCCGTTTCTTCTACTTTTGTAGAAGTTAATCATATACTACATATGTAGAAGATTAGTGTCAAGCTGTTTTTCTACAAATATAGTAATATATAAATTTTTTCATTTAAAGACAAACAATCAAAAAAACGTCAAAAAAGACCAGCTGACATCCAGCTGGCCTTCTCTATTTCCTTAATTTAAGTCAAACGGATAAAATCATCCGCTTCGCTCCTTACTTGATTCGGTTAAAAAGCACAAATATTAACATTTTTCTCAGCATCTTCTTTCGCTGCAAAAGGTCCAGGAATCACCTTAGCACCTCTGTGTCCACCAAAGTAATCAGCGTCAAATGTTATCGGTGTTCCATCCGGATTTTCGAAGAATTCTTCCGGCTCAAAAGCTTTTCCTAAAACTTCTGTATTGATCATACGTCCGGAGAAATCTCCAAGAATCTCGTAAATATTTGTATCCAGAATATATTTTCCGTCTTTCTCTGTTAATTCTACCTTCACATTCTCAGAAGAAACGAGTCCATTTTTCTCATGTTTCCATGCCTTTGCACCATTAAGGTAAACATTTCCCTCACTCCATACCGGTAAATGGTCAAAGTGAACCGGCTCCAGTTTCTTCATATCTGCAGGTTTTGCAAAATCAAACTGTGAGATCCATTCATCATAAGTTGGATACTCGTCGAACATCCAGGTTCCAACTTTTCTGTTCTCAGAATCAAATCCATCATCAGAATCATGCATTATGATAAAATCTTCTGAAGGCCATTTCTGAACAAAAATATTGTTATAGAAACGATCATCTCCATGAAGTATTGTCATAAATCCTCTGACCTCTGTACGATGAGGCATATGATAAGGTGTATAACGCCATCCGGTTCCATCACCTACACAGGTTAAAGCACCGCAGATCAAGTTATGTACCATAGCAACACCCTGAGTAGCAAAACGCAGGCTGGCGTCTGACAGAAGGATATTGTTATCAATAAGAGTCGGTCCATGACCTACTTCAACAAAGATATCCTGGCACATCATACCGCCTTTCAACTGTTTTGCAAATGCCGGTCGCTGATTATCATGAAGCAAGTTCTGAGTGAGTCGTGTACCCTGAGCTTCCCAGTCGCACCAGATTCCCATTGTACAATGATGAATATGATTTCTTCTCATAATAACATCAATTGCAGCATGCATCTTAATTCCGGCAATCTCTGCACCCCCCAGTTCCATCATATTGTTGATATGATGAATATGGTTGTCCTCAATAATACTGAATACACCGCCCATACGGCCGATAATACCACCCTGCTCGCAGTGATGGATATCGTTTCGACGGATAATGTGGCTTCCTACTTTTTCTTTAAGCCAGCCATGATACTGTCCGCGGCATACTGCATCTCTTTCCATCTGAGTTGGACTCTTCACATATTTATTTGTAAAATAATGATCGTTTTCTGCATCATAATATTTTCCAAGAGAAATACCTGCACATTTGCTGTTAGAAATTTCGCAGTCCTCAATGATCCATCCTTTGCTCCAGTGAGGTCCGATCATACCATCCTGATAAGCTGCAGGCGGAGCCCAGGTAGTTGCTGCTTTTGTAACTACGAAGCCACTGACTGTGATATATCCCACACCGGTTTTGGATGGCATAAAACACTCACGGCGTACGTTTATCTCTACATTTTCTTTATTTGGATCTGCTCCATGGAAATTCGCATAAATGACTGTCTCGTCTTTCTCCTGGTCCTGTTCTGTATACCATTTATAAGTAGACTCTTCCGGAACCCAGCTGCACTCATAAACCTCAGCTTTGATGCATTCCTCTACACTTCCAGCTTCATAAAGAGCACGGTCATTAAGATATACACATCCTGTGTGTTTGTCAGCTTTGGCAAAATACCAGTCACCATAAACCATAGTTGTATATGGATTATAGCTGCCAAAAAGACTGTTCGCTACACGGCATACCCATACATCTTCTTTATAAGGAACCCATGTCTGAATACGTTCTGCACCAGTGATAACTGCACCGAGAGGCTCTACGCTCCTGTAAGTAATTCTCGCATCTTCTGTACCGGCATGAATCGGATCTACATATTCCCGGTAAACTCCAGGCGCTACCAGAACTTCATCCCCCGGCTGTGCAATTTTTGCCGCATCATTGATATGACGAAATGGCATCTGCTCTGTACCATTTCCGTCATGACCAGCTTTTCCATTTACATAAATCTTCATGAAAAACCCTCCCATATATGTTTTTAAATAAATTAGATTCTATAAACTTTGCTACTAATTTTAAAGTGCTTTTTTCTGCAATACAATATATTTTTAATCCCACTTTCTATAATTTTCTGTAATGCAATTATATAATTTTCTACATTCTTCTAACGGCAGGATTTCTTCGCATATTTGCAGTCAATATAACAGACTTTCTTTTATTTTTGCGCACAAAAAAACCAGCTAACTACTAGCTGGTTTCTACTGTATCTTCAAAACTACATACATGCTGACATTTCCCTGAAAATCATTACTTCCTGCGATTCTTGGTCAAGCCCTCACCCGATTAGTAACAGTCAGCTCCATGTGTTACCACACTTCCACCTCTGCCCTATCTACCTCGT